>JBPCNB010000818.1:0-7954 GCA_051001675.1 Nitrososphaeraceae archaeon
GATAGGAACCTAAGAAATTCGCTCCTTTTCCCAAATGGACTACATACACTAGTGTATTGCATCCCACCGAATCATTCTCAGAAGTGTTTTGAAATTCTAATCAATTCAAGTACTGTTAATTGTAAAAATCTGCAGCGACAAACGTGCTTACTATCGCCAACTTCCATAAAACAATCAAAAACTATGGAGACGGTTGTTGAGGAGGAGTTGTTGTTGGTAGATAAGGAGATGTAGCAGATGGCCTATGACCTATTGTTATTTGTTTGCCAGTTGTCTCTCCATTTCTGAATACACTCAAAGTCTTGTTTTCTCCAGGAGATTTTTGGATTTCAAGATATGGAGATCAAATCTTCCATTCGTACAACAGGATTACCATCAGCCGCCGTAATTACATCTCCTCCAAGCCTTTCTCCCTATTGATTAGTTGTACTTCCGTTTATGCCTGCTTGATCCTCTGGAACTATCTTTGAGACAGAATTGGAAGAAATTGGAACACTATATCTAGACATTTCAGGATACCAATTTTAGCTCCAACTGCTGTCCAGACTGTTCTTCTCTGAGATTAACCCAAACGTCTGAAGATTACAAAACCAAAAACTAGTATAATGTGACAATAATAGAATGTATTACAATATTGGACACAAATAGGCTCATTTCTGCTACAGCTAAACAGATAGGAAGAATACTAAAAGAGATAGCTATTATCATTGGCCAATTATTAAAAGACCTAATTATTCTTGCTGCTAGAAAAACAAGAAGCCATGGAAAGCCTGCAATTATACGGCTTGGACAATGGTTAAAAGAAAAGACTATAGTATTTATTAGATGGGCAAAGCCTAAGGCTATAGAAGCAGGACAAATTTCAAAAGGATTAATTATTGTTGCTGTCAGAAAGGTAAAGACATCCGGAGGAGAAGCAGGAGAACCGAAGGATAGAGAAGTAGTACAGATAAATGAAAAAAAGCCTCAGACACTTCTTGGTAGGATAACTGAAAGGATCAAAGAACAAGCAGGTAAAGTCGGTAGAGAAGAGGATTCTGAAACTTTGAAACAACAGAAAATTACCACTACTCCTACAGCAGCCAAAATATCTGATGATATTATACTTGAAAATGAAAAAATAATGAATCTAAATGAGATATTAGCAAACGAAATTTCACAAAATGGAATAGAGTGTAAAGCCATTACGGACATAGGCTCACTTCCAATTGAAAAGAAATCATATTACAGTTATCTTTTCCCGATGAGCCCCAGAATTATTACAAACAGAGGTTGTATTAGACTTGAAGGAAATGGTACAAGAAGAAATATTGATTTTATTCAGATAATTCAGAAAAATTAGGGTCATGGATCTTGTCATATACACAGGACATGACTGAGTAGTAGTTGGTAATAATCCAGTAGCTTTCTTCTTAAGAAAGTACTCTAGCTAAAACTACTATCGCCGAATGGTAGGAATACTTTCCATCACCGTGCCATTAAAGGACATAATGAATATTAAGGCACAGAATAATCAAAGGTAAACCTACGAAGCGTTCATCTTGCATTTAGATATCCCCCCTAAAACACGGGGCCTTGTCTTATGCATACTAAGATTAATCCAAGGAAAGACTTGCCAACACCCTAGCCACTACGATAATAATATAGTTCAATTAACGCTATGTAATGAAATGAATGGGTGATAGCACTTAGATCCTTTAACATAATCTAAGATAATGGCATGCGGTAATAGGTAAATCAATGACGGGAAAATACCATGGAATACCTAAACCAGTAGCATGCTTTCATTTCCCCTTGGAAACTTATCACATACTTCTATCCCCTACTACTACATTGTAATGATGCATTGAGATATTTAAATTCCGGAGACGGCTAATTAGCAAAAATAAAGAATAACTGCAACATACTCAAAGTGGAGGATCCATAGTCAACAATATCGCATACAGAGAGTAGATTTAGATATTCTATGAATTAGAAGCCAAGTGACAAATGTTTGTTAAAGTCAGTTACCTATGGCTTTGGAAGATCTAATTGTGCTGGATGGTATTTGATATGTGGATATGTAAATGGGTCAGCGATATCATGTCCAAAAGGCATATCATGTACATGGTTGTAGTGTTTGAAATACCATTGAGTTAAAATTCTGTCTGTAAGCCTTTTCAATGGTAGATTGAATATATTTCCTTGTAAATCATATTCAGCACCACTGAAAACATTTGAACATGCCCGTATACCAAACAGGGGGCGTAGCCGTTTAAACTGCAAATCCTTACCGGTATTAAGTGGATATTTTTTGCTACATCCTTTGTATGCTACATTGCCATTCTTGCCATAAGGGTAATATTCTTTTGGCGATAAATTTACTTTGAAATGGACATCTAACCGATCCCTCTTTCCACTTTTAGGCCTGACTTCATTTTTATGAAATCCACAAGTTGCCCCGCCTAAACCAGCATTAACTATTAAGTGAGGCTTGACTTCCTTGTCTTTTAAGAAGATAAATATCGGCTCATAATCATACCTATGGGAAATCATATAACAGTGCTGATACTTCCAAAAGAAAAAATATTGAATACATAATTCCTTTGTTTTTTCTTTTGTTAATATTCTATAATAGACTGCTTCAGGTGCTCCACTTAAGCATTCATGTGAATATATTATAGGCTCATAATTTTTTGCTATGGTTTCTGAAAATAACAGACTATATTTAGGAAATGCATATTTGCTTTTTGACTTTTTTAATTCCTCAACCTGTGTCCACCGGAAGATATGTGTCATCTGATAGTGTGTAGAATTAGAAATCGAATATATAAAAAATGTCCAGTTCAGGCAATATGCTTTTATATTAACCGCAAATTGGATAAGCTATGACCTTCACTCTCAAGGGAAAACTGATAGACCCAACCACTAACAATCCGCTATCTTATCATACAATCAAGATCTTTGATAAAGACCCTTTTTTTGATAGCTTCGGAGACGATCCTCTAGGAAGTGTAGTCACACTTGATGATGGAACATTTAGAATTGATTTTAGGAAAGAGGATTTCAGAAAACCACTAGAAACTTGGGAGACAGATCCTAATGCACCAGATCTATATCTTAAAGTATTTGGCCCTGATGGAAACTTGATTCATGAAACCCCAGTTATCGCTGCTCCTTATATACCTCATAATAATCCAAACGAAGTAAATCAATGTGAAGCAGTAGTTGTTGGTTCTGGATTTGGTGGAACAATTGTATCATTATCCCTTGTAAATCAGTTCGAACAACAAGACCAGGCATTACCTGATGCACAAAAGCGTAAGGTGGTGATATTAGAGAGAGGTCAATGGTGGGTAAGCCATGAATTACCCTTGAGCCCTAGTTCACATGAAATTGAAAAGAAAGTCAATCCTGACAAAGGAATAAGAGAATACCTAGATAGCAATGATAATCCGTATCGAACATGGGCATATCCAGATAATGTTAATGGCTTGAGTCAGTTTCTGAATGCGCTTCGTGTAGTTGATAGAAGAGGACTTTACGATTATAGGATTTCAAGTAAGGTTCATACACTTGCAGCAAGTGGGGTAGGAGGAGGCTCATTAGTTTACACAAATGTAACTGAAAAACCAGAAGACAGTGTAATGGACTTGTGGGATACTCAACATCATCTGGGTATCAATCATAGCAATTTGTCCACTTATTTTGAAATGGCAAAAGGATTCATAGGTGTTAACAAGATTCCTACTAATACTGCAAATGGTGCTGTCAAACTCCCAAAAACCAAGGCTTTTCATGATGCGGCTGAAAAAATAAGGCTAGAAACACCAGGAATTGTAAAGAATCAAACTACTTTTGACCCAGCAGATCCTAATCAAGGGCCATTTATAGAAGATATCTATGCAGTAGATCTTTCAATTACGGATATCCCCTATCGTAAAGATGAAAAAACTTTATTCAAAAAAGGAAGCGATCCCTATTCAACAGTTCTAAATTCAATTCAAACCAATGCGCAGATGCAGCAGGATATAGCGGTGTTTCTAAAAAAATATTTTGCAGAAACAAATGTTTGTGAACGTCAAGGAAGATGTGCGCTAGGATGTATTCCCGGAGCACGTCATACCAATAATAAAAAAATATTTGACTACCTGAAGAGTCAAACTAAAAAGAAGCATTTTGATGTTTATCCTCTATGTGAGGTTTATGATATAGAACCACAAAACACGGGCACGTATAATTACAAAGTCTACTATACAGATTATGGTGCTAGAGATTGGAAACAGGCAAGTTTTAATTGGAATGTCGGTTCAAAGTCCTATAAACTTGATGTCAGATTATTTAGGTTGATTGATAACGGTAAGAAAAAGACAAGAGTGCAAAAAACTTGTACTTGCTGCTGGAGCAATAGGAAGCACAGAGATTTTGCTCAAGGCTACAAATACTACTAGGACTACTGGTCAAAAATTAAATCTCAGCAATAAATTGGGTGCAGGATATTCAACTAATGGTGACTTGCTTGGTGTCATAAATCCTACAAAGACAGATATCTATGCAACACGTGGGCCTATAGTTACTTCTGCAATCAGATTTGATGAAGGCCCCGGGTCTATATACACAATAGAAGATAGCAGCATCCCAAAAATGTTTTCTGGAATTTCCCGTTTAATATCACAAGGATCATTGTTCAGGCAATTACTTGGTTTTGCCGGTTTAGGATCTATTCAAACAATAATAAATATGATAACTCAAAATCCTCCATCAATTCCTGTTCCCAACACAAATGCAAATCTCCCAGTTCAAATCTCCGACCAGGATCTTAACAATGTTTTATTATTATCTGGTATGGGCACTGATACTTCTGATGGAACAATTAAACTTCAGGATTCATGGAAGAACAATCCAAACAGGGATATGAACGTGCAAAATGTGGTAAACGTTGACTTTGATCTCAATAAATTAGCACCTCTCTTTACCAAAATGAGAAATTCCATGGAACGTATAGCAAAACATGTAGGAGAAAATGGCTCTCCCAGTTTTTCCACACCTCTCTGGGATCCAAGTGACATTAATGGTAATGCAACTATTGTGCTTCATAACTTGGGCGGTTGCCGCATGGGAAAGGATAGAAATAACGGTGTAGTCGATAATTTTGGAAGAGTATACAAGGGCACAGGAACTACATTAACTGATCCCTATCCAGATTTTTATGTAGCAGATGGTGGAGTCGTGCCAACATCTTTAGGAGCGCCATCCTCTTTAACAATTTTAGCGATAGCATTTAGAATTGCAGAAAATACTGTTGGTTCACCAAACTTCCTTCCTGTAGAGCCCGTAACAATCGGCACGGATACTATTTACTTTTCAAAATAGTTTTCTGTAATAGAAGACAGTTTGGCATATAATAAAAAGTCAATATTTAAGACAATATTTGAATATAGATAACAAGGAAAAAATCGATTTAGATCTTAAAACATTATGCCGCTTCCTACAAGATAATTAATGAAGAGAAAGACTCTTGATACCATTTACATCTCCAGAAGGTTTAATGAAAAATCTACCTAATGTCATATCTAATATGTTTGGTGCAAGTGGAGGAATGTCAAGAGATTCTCCTACTTTTAAAATCAGTATGAAAGAATATGAGGAAATGGCAATTAAAATAGGAGATAGAGTCGGAATGGAAATTAATAAAGTAGATAGCGGTGGGATTTGAAGCCCATCTTGAATTATGTTACTTTACTTCCGTTTCCGCCATGTACAAAAAGATGATACTAATATATTCGATTAACAGGAATTTATGAGGGCAATAGAGAAATTAACCGATACAGTTTCAGTTCTTTTGCTGGCTGTTATAGTATTCATGAGTTTAATTTCAGTATCAACTATTATATCGGAGCAACAGAAGACCGATACCACCGAAATGCTAACAGATAGAGATTATTCTACTAATAATATGAATGAGCAGAAGAATAACAAGAATTTAGTGATGGCTGAGCCTTCTGCTGCTAGTAACATCAATTTTACATCAATATTTGACAGTAAGAATTTGAATGGTTGGAAAATGGCAGGAGAAGGTAAGTTCGTAATAGTAGAATCTGATGCTGCTCTCCAGTCAGAAGGAGGAATGGGATTATTGTGGTATACGGAGAACAAATACAAGAATTTCATACTCAGGTTAGAATGGAAAGTATCAGATGAGGGCGATAATTCAGGAGTATTTGTGCGCTTTCCTGATCCTGATGGTAATCCAAATAATGCAGTAAGAGAAGGTTATGAAATACAGATTGATGATAAGGCAACCGACTCTATTCATCAGACGGGAGCAATTTATGACTTTGCTGCTCCAAATAAAATAGTTTCAAAACCTCCAGGTCAGTGGAATGCAATTGAGATACAAGTAATCAACCAATCTTATACTGTTATCATGAACGGACAGAAGGTAACAGAATTTACAGGCAATAGATTAACAGAAGGTTATGTAGGACTACAGGCACATGACGACAAGTCCAAAGTATCATTTAGAAATATAATGATAAAAGTGATCAAATCATAAATCATCAAATCTAAGGATATCAATATCTCCATCTACAAGAAAAGAATATTTGCAATGGAAAGAGGACCTAGAGTGGCTCATCAGCTATTCAAATATGGTCTAGTTGGAACGGCTGCCAAAATAGCAGAAAAGCTCAAAGAGTATACTGATGCAGGGGTAAACCAATTCTTTCTTGCCTTTCAAGACCCCTTTGATTCTAGAGCATTAGAGTCATTTCCAGATGCTTTCAGAAAGGAATAAAGTGTACAAATCTCTTGTTTTTTATTAAAAATGTCTCATAGGCCTGAAATTCGAATTTTTGTATGTTTTATGAAGCATTCTCACTCAAACATTGTCCTTTGTAATATTCAGATAGTCCCAGTAATGCCCAATAACTGTATTAACCATTACCAGTCATCGCTTATTCATGACAACAAATAATGCTTTCGGCAGTGGGTCAAGTGTACCTTGATACACAGTATCTTTAACAGATATTATTACAAAATAATCTCTGAATAGTTGCTTTATCCCATCCTCTGAAAACTTGTATGGTCCTTCCTGCCTTGGTTCTTTTGTGCTAAAACATTTTAAGAATAATATTCCATTATCTTCCAAAATTCTTTTTATTTCTCTGATATAAACTGGCCTCATTTCGATTGGCAAAACATGAAAACAACCTCTGTCAAAAACATAATCGAAACTCTTATCATTGATCTCTGAATTTAGAATATCATCTACTATAAAGCTGATTTTCTTATTCTTGTCATGAACATAAACCTCCCTTGCTCTATTGATAGCAGCCTCTGATACATCAGATCCAATTACCTGAAGACCCTTTTTATATAGTTGTACTGCTTGAGTTGCTGGTCCGGTACCTAGGTCAAGAATTCTACCTTTTGTAATTTTTCTTTTCTCTACTTCCTCTTCCAAGTCCGACTCTAAATTCTTATTATACCAAGGCATTGTTTCTACATTTTGGCTCTTGTACAAATTATCCCAGCTAGGGAAATCTTTTTTAGATTGAGATTCTTCTGACATGACTATCTTTTTAGTTAACTTAACGCTACCATTATGGCTTTTCCAGTACCCTTTTATATTCAACCGATTATTGTTACATGCCAATAATCTGTTGCGTGTGTTAAATCTGTTCACTAAGTAATGTGTGTACGTTTCATTGCATGGCACTAGATATTATTGATATTAAGACTAGAATTGGAATGCATAATAATCAGACACTTATTGTCTTCAATTAGTTTCAATTCTAGAGATTGCTGGTGGACTTGAGTCTACCTCATCTTAATTAAACAAATAAACTCCTTGCTGGATTTCGCTTTCAGGATAGAATTATACTATTGATTTCCTTGAATTTATCAGTCGCTGAGCGACCAGTCCTCCTAACAGGGAAGAGACTATGGACGCTGGTACCACACAGGGCAGAAT
>JBPCNB010000819.1:0-1582 GCA_051001675.1 Nitrososphaeraceae archaeon
ACTTAGAGCTCAAAGGATGGAATAATGTCTTTGCTTTAGGTGATTGTGCATACATAACAGATCCTAATACAGGCAGGCCCTGTCCTCCAACAGCGCAACATGCAATTAGACAAGCAAGAGTAGCATCAGAAAACATAATCCTTGACATACGACAAGGAATATCCCCATCTTCATCCTCAAAATCCTCAGAGGATACGTCTACGAAGGAAAGCGCACAAAGATTTGATTATCAGACAAAAGGTATTATAGCTTTAATTGGAAAGAGGAATGGAGTAGGTGTTGTGTTTGGCTACAAGGTTCATGGGATCCTAGCATGGTGGCTTTGGCGTATGTATTATCTTGGAAACCTCCCTTCTATGGAAAAGAGATTTAGAGTTATGATAGATTGGATAATAGATATACTATTCAAAAGAGATGTTACAAGACTTAGAGTTACTTCAGAAGATAGAAGCCTTCTTTCAAAGGGGCTTCCAAAGGGAAGCGTGGAGATTGATAATCGTTAAAATGGCCAGTAGCTAGAAGCTAGAAGTATTAAGATATTGACATTACACACTAACAACTTTGCTCTTGCTTGTGATGATAAACAATAATAATCTAACAGTTCTAATATTTCTTGATTTATTATAATGATTCTTTAACTATTGGTGATCATGAATATATAGCAAAAAATCAAAAGATATCTTGCTTGAAAAAACAGATCAGTCTTTCAACGAAAACAGAAATCAAGGCCTCTCCTAACCGAATATGGAAAACTATAGTCGATGTTAGAAACTATCGTTACTGGAATCCATTCATACAATATAGTGATGGAGACTTAAGAGAGGCATTAGATTTAAATGCATTATTGCGGTTATCAGATAAACAATATGATGTAAGGTTACAAATATTGAGGATTATCACCGATTTCGAATTAAGACTGTCATTAAAATCATGTCGTAGTTTTCAACATTTACTAAATGGAGAACTAATATTTTCAATCACACCAATGCATGACAACAATGATGGTAATATCAATAATGACGATAACTTACTTTCCATGTTTGAACAGAGGGGGGGATTTAAGGGATTTCGTGTAAATGGATTTTCTATCAGAAAAGCCTTCGAGAATATGAGCTGTGCGTTAAAAACTGTTACAGAGAATACTAATTTGAAACCCTGTATCTTTCTATATTCATAAAATTAGAGTAATGACAAGAATTTTCATCCCTAGATTTGAAAATTACGAGTATCCATCTGACGAAGACTATGAACACTTTAATGATTGTGGTACGAGAAAAAATGGAAAGCTATTCGAATGTAAACAGTGCAAATACGTATGGGATCATTGGTACGGTACTAGCACGTCATTCAACAACAATAACAAATGATCAAACATTGTGATTTGCATACGAATATCGACCTTTGAGATAAATCTTTGATAATCCTCCTGCGTCTATATTCGAACCTGAGCAAACACAACAGTTTAGGTTTCTAATAATTGCTGAAGATGTTGAATCATTATAAAGTAACCGCATACGGGGTAACATAGAAAATACAGAAAAATAAAAAAGAGTGATTTTTCGAAAACGGGTAAGAAATCAAT
>JBPCNB010000820.1:0-18351 GCA_051001675.1 Nitrososphaeraceae archaeon
TTTTAAGACTTTGATAAACTCCTATTCTCCTCAATAATCATAAGTAAATGCTCTGTTTTCTTGCAGTAGAAGGTAGTTTCGTTCAATTTTTCTGTCGAAGCATCACTCTTGGTGGCTTCAGATTAAACAATTTTTCCAATAGAAGGTCTTGCTGCTATTGCCGCAGCGGTAGATGAAGTATTTCTGCTCCTATTATTCAGTTTATTATTCAATCCTTCTTCCATTATATAAAATGGAATTTAACACTTTTTTATGGTTCGATAAAAATTGTCCCGTTCCGCAACATCAAAACCAATCTGTTTAACAGCATTTATAATTTTCTGCGCAGTTAACTCAGTAGATGCTGCCCCTGTTGCACTGACTACCTCCTCTCCAATTAGGGTACCTCCAAAGTCATCAGCACCATAGTTTAGTGCCAACTGTGCCATACCTATTCCATTCGTTAACCAAGATGATTGCAGATGATCAATTATGCCATAGTACATTATTCTCGATATAGCGATCATTTTCAAAAGGTGTAATCCACCAGAGGGATATTTTATCATCCCTTCATATTGTATTTCTGTTTTATTTGGTTCAAAACTCCAAGGAATAAATGCCATGAATCCTTTCGTTTTTTGTTGTAGATGCGCAATTTTCAAAATATGTCGTGCCTGTTGCTCTTCACTTTCGACCGTGCCATACATCATTGTTGCAGAAGATCGCAAACCGAGATTATGCGATTCCTCCATTATTCTAAGCCATTCATTGCTCTTGATTTTCAGAGGACTAATCTCTGCCTTCACATCATCATCAAGAATTTCTGCACCCGCACCAGGAAGGGAATCCAGTCCGGCTGCTTTTAACCTTGCAAGTACTTCTTTTGTGCTACTTCTCTCAACCTTAGCAATCATATCCACTTCTGAGGCTGACAACCCATGAATTCCTACTTCGGGATATTTCGTCTTTATGGCATTAAATGCATCCTCGTAATATTCAATCTTCAAATTTGGATTGTGGCCCCCTTGAATCAATATTTGTGTAATGCCGAACATTTCTCTTGAGGTCGCTACACGCCTAACAATTTCTTCTAAGGGAAGTGTGTAAGCTTCTTCATCGCCTGGCTTACGATAAAAAGCGCAAAACTTACAATAAGTAACACAAACATTTGTGTAGTTTAAGATGATATTATTAACAAATGTGACGGTATTTCCATAAAGTCTCTGTCGTAGAATATTCCCAACGAATCCTATTGCATAGACGTCCTCAGACCTGATAAGCCTAATACATTCATTTAGCGCAAGACTCTGGCCATCTAACGCATTATTCAAAATATCACTAACATCGGATTTATTAATTAGATCCTGTATCAGAGTTCTATTTTTCAATATCAATTGTAGTGTTCACTGTTGATACATTTATTTCTTACAAATGGATTCTCAGACTCTGAATCAAATAGAATGAAAATAAATGGGGTAGGATGTATGGAGAGATTGTTAGAGGAAAAGACGAATATGATAGAATTTGCCTTATGAGTCCTGTCTTCGGGTCCACTATTTTTGACTAAACTAATTTACGGAAGCAAATACGGTTTTATATTAAAACTGCTTTAGGCCACGCTATAGTGGAATTACCATTAATCATCCTTTTCTCAGGCATTATCGTGTTCTTGCGTATTACTAAATAGCTGTAAACGAAAATAAGAAAAAGGAAGAAAATGGACTTGATTGTTTTTTGATTTGTTTTAATACTATCTTCTTTGTATTGTTGCTGACTCTACGACCGATAATCCTATTTTGGTTAATTCGTTTGCTGCTTGGTGAATATTCTTAGCTGCACTGACGCCTATTCTGGAATATTCTCTAACGTTATTTCTTGCCTGCTGAAATGATGTGTTGATTAGCTCTGCGTTTGTAAATACCGTTTTATTCGCTAGTCGTGTAGCTGTTACAAAATTATCGAGTACGTTTCTAATGGTATTAGTATATACTTCCGTTCTGGGTAGGGGAAATACTCCTGGAAATCCTGTTGTTTTATTTACGATATTTTCTACATACGGACTCCATACTGTTTGATTAAACGAATTACTTATTTCTTTTTGCGAATCAATGTAATTCTCAGCGATGTCCCTGGTTGCATCAATTGCTCTTTCTTGTAGATTGGTGATTTGCTCCGCGTATATCGAAATGTCTTTTTTTGCTTCATTGACTGACTTTTTAATATTTTGTCTGGTTTGATCCAATACTTTATTTATTGTAACTTGCAGTTCTCTTTGTAGTTGGGCTGGATATAAATTAGTCGAATCTTGTTACTTTCTAGAAATGAGGAGATGATAACATTGACGGAATTTAAATCTTACCAATATATGGTCTTTAATACCATGGAACACCACAGTGATATATTGGAATTCATCTGATAGTTCAAATCACGATTTCGGAATTGGGGGCCAAAGAGGAGAGAATATGAAATGAGTGACAAAAGTCATATAAGATGCGAAAAGTTTTATGGGGATATAAACAGCCCATTGCGCCTGTCGCTTAGTTGACTGTTATTATGGTATAAAGATTGAATCTCTTTACTATACGATACACATATAGCTTACATTCCTATCGTTTAACTTCGAGGAAGTTAATAATAGACAAGTACTGCTGGTTCCGATCCGATCTGAGTGTGAAATACATGGAGCAGAACATAGGTATCAGATTGGAACCAGTGTTAGTATTATATCCAATATTTGCTGTAGCAGCAATTAAAGATTTTGAACGTTTCTCATTAATCGAGTAGTCATATTGTCTTGATGTTAAATTTGACTTCGTTAGAGTGTAAAAAAGAAGGGGATATTTTTTCTATAAATGACGAATTTTCCTTCTAACGGGTCTTTCTAAAATCTTGTTCAGGAGATGGTTCTATGCCTATGCCTTACTTTCGCGAGCGGTTGTGGTATGTCTTGAAGGGGGTCATCTCTACTAACTAGTAGAGAGATTAACAGTAATTATTTTCTCACAAACACATATTTAACTTTGGAGTGTGTTAGAACATTGCATCTTGCTAAAGAATCTACAAGTAGAAGGAACACCCGCATTAGAGAAGGCACTGGCAGGAGAAGAATTATCATACAGAGATGGTATGCAACTAATGAATGAGGAAAATCTCTTCTTGTTAGGTGCCGCGGCGGATAAAGTTCGTAAGGATCTCAAAGGAAATACAGTTACCTTTGTTGCTTCCTATTATCTAAATTATACAAATATTTGTGCCGCAAGTTGTCCACTATGTGCATTCTATAGGAAGGGTAATGAACCTGATTCCTATACTCTGACTATTGAACAGATCGTATCAAGGGCAAGAATTGCAATAAATCAAATGGGTGCTACTGAGATTCATATAGTTGGTGGTTTCCATCCAAAATTAGGCATCGACTATTATGAGAATATGATAAGAGCCATAAAGACAGATTTTCCGAATGTTACAATAAAAGCGCTGACTCCCGCAGAAATTTTTTTTATTGCCCGTCTGACCAGAAATCCTATCAAAGAGGTTCTGCTCCGACTAAAGAGTGCAGGTTTGGATGCTCTCCCAGGTGGCGGAGCTGAGATCTTTAGTCCAGAATGCAGAGATGTAATTGTCAGAGGGAAATGTTCTGGCAAGGAATGGCTTGATACCGCATGTGAGGCGCACGAACTAGGCATAAGAAGCAATTGCACAATGCTTTTTGGCCATGTAGAGAAACCTGAGCACATAATCGATCATATCTTGAGAATTAGGGAACTTCATAAGAGAACAAATGGCTTCACCACCTTTATTCCATTAAAGTTTAGTCTCGATAACACGGAACTAGAACAGAGAGGTGCAATTAGCACAGAAAGCCCTGCTACCTACGATCTAAGGGTGATCGCGATAGCAAGATTATTACTGGCGAGAACTTTGAATAACATCTCAATATATTGGGTAGCCATGGGCAAAAAACTATCTCAGGTTGCCTTATCTTATGGGGGGAGTGATATGGTTGGGACTGCTTTTTCAGAAGAAATATTCAAGGCAGCAGGCAAAAATACCGGTACTTCTATTCAGGAGCTATCGAGTTTAATTAAAGAAATTAAAAGAGATCCCGCCCAAAGAGATACATTCTTTAGTATAGTCAAGAGGTTCAATTGAAGATTGCCCTGTATACAGACACAGCTAGACAAAATTTATGGTATTGGCTTTTAGTATTCCATTTGTACTTGCCATTAAAAATATCTTTTCTATCGATTTTTTACCAATTACGCCCATATCAACAGTCAGATTATTGACATACATTTTGATAAATTTAGTAATCACACTTCTGGGCTGTCCTCTGCTGTATTTCATTGAATAGTCTACTGCGGCATCGATATTATCAAGGCCATAAAGTATTGAATTCCTAAAAAGTCCGTCGAATTTATTGATCTGTTTGAGGGTCATGGATTTGGAGCTTGCGACGTTAATGCCTAAAGGCAAAGGTAGCCCATTGGCTTTTGTAGTCCACCATTCTCCCAAATCCAGAACATTGTAGAGTCCAGAATTATTATGGTCGTAAGTAATTTGTGCTTCATGAATTACTAAACCTGCATCCACTTTATCTGATAAAACTGCTTCCACGATTAGATGAAAAGGCATTTCTTTTTCTTGGAATTTGCCTAATGCAAGATTTAGCAATAAATTGGCAGATGTCATTCTTCCTGGAATTGCAATTATGCTGTTTTTTAGTTGAGAATAAGATAATTTCTTTTTCGAAAGGACTATCGGTCCATATTTTAATCCAAAACTTCCTCCGCTACGCAAGATCATATAGTCTTCCAAATAGGCATAAGCATGAGCAGATACAGCTGTAATATCTAGTTCGTTTTGTAGCGCCCGCTTGTTAAGGGTTTCAATATCTTCGATGACATGCTTTATTCTAAAGTCTGGAGATTTTACTTTACCTGAAGCAATACCATAGAACATAAAGGCGTCATCCGCGTCCGGAGTATGGCCTAGTGTTATTTCATTCAAACCCTAGTATGTTTCCGATAGATAATATTTCGTGCTCTTGACACCAAATTTTTCCATCTATTTAGGAGTCATCAAACTTCAAACTATTCAACAGAAATCTTTTGAATAATACGTCTCTTCTTGACACTTAATTTTTCCATACTATATATTATCCATTTTACTACCTTAAATATAATTTCGATAATATTCCAGCTTATTTTTGGACTTTTGTTGTGTCTTTCGTCTTTTATATAATCTCGCCAGCGCCTAGCTGCAATTCTTGAAGAATCCATGTCTAGCAATTCAATATATGTGATACAAGTCTAATATAATAATATAATTAGGAGCTTTTTCCTTTGCTATTACAATTCTACGAGTAATTTTTTTAGTCGTTATGTTGTGCTTAGATAGATGATCTCGAGATAGAATTCTAGAACAAATCTATAAGGAACGTTTAATAGGCCTCCAAAAAAATTTGGATTGACGTATGCCGAAATTTAAGTCTACACAAGATATTATACGAATTATTGGTAATAAGGACCAAATTCGTAATTTTGGGGTTATTGCTCATGTCGATCATGGCAAGACAACAATGAGTGACAGTCTTTTAGCTGCTTCCGGTATTATCTCTCCTTCAGTTGCAGGCCAGGCTCTTGCACTAGATTCCATGAAACTTGAACAAAACAGACAAATGACTATTCGGGGCGCTAATGTTACGCTTTTCTACGAAAGTGAAGGAAAGGAATATGTAATTAACATGATTGATACACCTGGCCACATTGACTTTACTGGAAGAGTCACCCGTGCTCTAAGAGCAATTGACGGTGTAGTGGTTGTCTCTGACTCTGTTGAAGGTATCATGACGCAGACAGAAACAGTTACAAGACAGGCACTGGAAGAACGAGTAAGACCTGTTCTTTACATAAACAAAATAGATAGACTAGTCAAGGAATTAAGACTAGATGCAGCAGCAATGCAACAATGGCTTTCTAATATAATAGCCGAATTCAATAAACTTATTGATATTTATGCTGAACCAGAAATTAAAGAAAAATGGAAAGTTAGCATTCAAGGGAACAGTGTAGCATTTGGTTCTGCAAAAGATCGATGGGGTTTTAACTTTAAAATAGCCCAAAAAAGAGGGGTGAGTTTTAAGGATGTGTATGATGCTTATACTTCGAGTGATACTAATGCAATAAGATCTCTTGCAGAAAAAGCACCGTTACATGAGGCAGTATTGGGAATGGTTGTACAACATCACCCTCCCCCTCATGTGGCCCAGAAATACAGAATTCCAAAGATTTGGCAAGGAGATTTGGAGTCGGAAGTCGGAAAATCGATTTTAACATGTGATGAAAAGGGTCCCGTAGTGATGATGGTTACGACCATAAATGTTGATCCGCAGGCTGGAAGAATTGCAACGGGCAGACTTTTCTCTGGCACTATCAAGGATGGTGATGAGGTATATTTGGTAGATGCAAAGCGATCAGGAAAGGTTCAATCGGTAAATATCTACATGGGCAATACAAGGGAAGTAGTAAGTATGCTGCCTTCCGGTAATATTCCCGCCTTACTTGGTCTTGATTATGCTGTTGCAGGCGAAACCATTGCGACTGTAAAAAGTATTCCAGCATTTGAATCTATCAAATATGTCTCAGAACCTGTTGTTACGATTGCAGTAGAACCGAAACACCCAAAAGATCTGCCGAAACTCGTTGAGGCACTACGCAGACTTACTGTAGAAGATCCAAACCTTATTGTGAAGATAAACGAAGAAACTGGCGAGACCCTTATGGCTGGAATGGGTGTTTTGCACCTTGAAATTGCCACGTCGCTTTTGCAAGAAGCAGGTCTTGAAATTACAACGACCCAACCTCTGATAAATTATAGAGAAACAATTCGTGCGAAAGCAGGTCCTATTATGAGTAAATCCCCAAATAAGCACAATAAAATCTTCATGCGTATAGAACCACTTCGTGAAGATGTTATTGACATGCTAAGAACCGGTCAAGTTAAAGAGGATATGGACAAGAAGGTAATGGCCAAAATTCTTAGAGAAAAGGGCTGGGCTACAGATGAAGCAAGGAGTGTTGCTGCGATAGATCCTGGTGGCAATATGTTAATTGATGAAACTAAAGGTGTTCAATTTCTGCAAGAATCCATGGATTCTATAAGATCGGGGTTTGATGACGTCGTTCATTCAGGACCAATTGCTCACGAAGCCTTAAGAGGCGTTAAATTCGTCTTACATCACTTTGTTCCACACGAAGATCCTGCGCATAGAGGTCTAGCACAATTAATGCCAGCATCGAGAAGATCTATGATGGGGTCAATGCTTATTGCAGAACCAGTATTGCTTGAGCCCGTACTTGGAATTGAGATTAAGTGCCCACAAGAACAAATTGGTACAGTAGCTGGCATACTATCTGGCAAGAGAGGAAAGTTACTCAATGTAGACCAAAAAGGTATAATTTCAATTATAACTGGTGAAGTGCCAGCGTCTGAGACATTCGATCTTTCAGAGATAATGAGGGGGGGAACAGCTGGGAAAGCCATGTGGAGTACATACTTTAAGGCCTGGCAAGTTGTTCCACAATCAATACTCAGGAGTTTAATTGTAGAAACAAGAAAGCGGAAAGGTCTAAATCCAGAACCTCCAAATCCAGAGGAATTTATAGACAAAGAATAAAACTTCATCGTAATTTATTCTCTTCTATTGGTTAGCATTGGAAAATCTGTACAAAATGTAATTGAATTTCTAAATTCTTTCAATTGTTATATTATCCAAAAATCTCCTTAAGTCTATCAATAAGTGATTGCAGCTTAACCCCCTTACACGTTGAAAATCATTTTGCAATTCATGAAATGAACAACTATGGGCCGGCTATTGTATCGGTAAATTTCTCTGACTTTGTGCTATCAGATTTTGAAAAATTTTATTATCAGAAGAATTTTACTTTAACTATTTCAATGTATTCGGGTTTGTATTATATTATTATTTAAGGGTATGAAATACTTTGTAATATCTGTAATATCATGTTCAGCAAGTATAAATAATTCTATTACCTACTTAGTATGTGGAAAATAATTCTGTTCCTGTTACACTTCCTGCGCTGCTTTCTTCTCCTGTCGGCATTGTTCTAAAACCTGACGTGATTATCCTTGAAAGTGATGCGACTGTTGATGAGGCAATCAAACTAATGACGGAGAATAATTCTAGAAGTGTTCTTGCCTCGAATAGAGGAGAAGTTATAGGAATTGTAAGCAAAACAGATATACTCTTCAGAGTAATATCTCAAAATAGAGCTCCTGACAAAGTCAGACTTCGAGAGATTATGACATGTCCAGTACTCGCTGTGCGTCCCAATAGTACTGTTGCCGAAGCACTTTCTGTTATGGATAAGCATAAAGTAAGACAGGTATTTGTTCATGCTTATGCAGCAGTTCTTGGGATGGTCACAAGAGATGACATATATCAACTAATAGAGACAATATCGATTTCTTCACAAGAAACTGCAATAAGTGGAACACCTGTTTGTATTATTGATTCAAAATCAATATCCTACATCAAAGATAACAGTAAAGCGAACTTCTTGTGTCCGTACTGCGAATCTCCTTTCGATACAAAAGAAGGTTTGTCAAAGCATATGGATAGAATTCACCAAGGTGGAGCTGGTGTACTTGAAGGTGACATACGACAGATGTTCGAATAATAACAATAACAGATTTGGTATATATTTGATCTGGCTCATACCAAGATTTATTATAGCAATATTAAGCTTAAGAAAATGATCTGAATCTAAATTCTTCATTTCATTTGATTTTACTATCGAAACTCCAGTTAAAATCGATCATTAACTCAACCAACTTTTTCCATCAATGAGTATGATCTTAGAACTAATGTAGTTGTATCCCAGATCTTCAGGCAAGCCTTGCAAGTTAAGGGATCAAAAGTAATTTATGCCATTATCCCTATCGATATATCACAAAATAGGTAACAATAGACTAGAACCTATATGAGTGTGCATTAAAAAGAGTGGATTTTAAATTGCTAATTATTGTGAACTTGCAATGTTGTGCTAGTTGTGTCGTTACATGTCTTGCACGTATAATATTCCGATGTTTAATGTAAGCAGTGCTCTCTCCGATCTCTTCCTTCTTATTACCACAGCCCCTTATTGTATTATTCAACAAGGTTGCAGTAAACAATCCGTTCCCATTTGTAACTTTATCGGTAAATATCTGTGAAACTTGGTTAAAGCATTCCAACTAAAGCACAGACAAATCCCCAATTATTATAAACAGCAATCGTATTCTTACTACGTATGCAACTTGACCTGCCGAGATATACAGAAAGGTTTGGAGCTATAAGTTTACATGGAGTACAGCGTGTTTATGAATTGGATTCTGGATTTAATAATGGTGGCCTAACATCAGAATTTATCCGACGAATAGGTAATGAGGAGATTTCAGAGATTGAAAGGAAGATGGCAATCGTTATACCCATAAAAGGAGAGCGCCTGAAGCTACTTGAAGGAGTATTGAGTGGTATACCCCATGATTGCCTAACAATTATTATATCCAATAGTCCGAGGCAACCTGTAGATAGATACAAACTGGAAAAAGAGGCACTAGAGCAATTCAATAGATTTGTAGGTAGGAATGCACTGATTTTGCATCAAAAAGACCCGGGCTTGTCTGACGCGCTAAGACAAGTCAATTATAATAGTCTATTTGGCCCTGATGATACAATTAGGAACGGTAAGGCGGAAGGCATGATAATCGGAATGTTACTTGCAAAGGCAGCAGGCAAAGAGTATGTGGGATTTATCGATGCCGACAATTATGTACCAGGAGCTGTTAATGAATACGTAAAAATATTTGCATCGGGGATTGCAATGTCTAATACACCTTACACAATGGTTCGTATATCATGGATTTACAAACCAAAGGTGTCAGAAAGTGGTGTGTATTTTTCAAAATGGGGAAGAGTATCCGAAATAACAAACCAATATCTTAACTCATTAATATCCTATTATACTGGATTTGAAACTGAAATCATGCGTACAGGCAATTCAGGTGAACACTGTATATCACTGAAATTAGCAGAACTTTTGACTTATTCATCAGGTTTTTCGGTAGAACCGTATGAAATTGTAAATGTGTTGGAGGAATTTGGTGGAATTGTTCCCACTGAATATCAGGAAGCGATGGACAAGGGAGTTGAAGTAATGCAGGTTGAAACGCGCAACCCGCATTTCCACGAAGAGAAGGGAGATGAACACTTGAAAGAAATGTTCAATGGCTCCCTTGGCTGCATTTATCATAGCAAAATTTGTCATCCGAAACTCCGTGAAAAAATTATTGAGGATCTCCATGCAAGAGATATGTTAGCTGAAGGACAAGAACCGGAAATTTTACAGAAAATTAGTCCTTTTAAAGATATAGATATCCATCAATTTGCAAAGATCTTGTACGAACGAGCAACGAGTTTTGCTCATTCTATATAGGAAAAAGGCGGTTAGAGCATAAAATACTCTTAGGAGATGTAAATATTAATCATAAATGCTTTTAAGTCATTGGATGTATCATATATTAGTAGTTGAAGTCGAGCCAGTGCATGTCATAGCATAAATTCTCGATCTTCGAATACGGAGTTAATAAATATAATGTGTGGAATAGTAGGTATTTTAAGCAAAAAGAATGAAAACGTTGTGCCACTTGTTGGTGCAATGCTTTCTTGTATGATAAATCGTGGTCCAGACGGAGCAGGGATAGCAGCTGACGAGCGTAGTATACAATCAGATTCGTTTTCGAACTTGAGGTATCAGAAGCTTTCTGGTAGTAGTGCTTTAGGACATGTTCGACTAGCGATAGTCGGTGGTACGTGTGGACAACAACCTTTTCGTAGTTGTGATGGCAGGTTAACTGTGGAGCACAATGGTGAGATTTACAACTATAAAACTATTCGAAAACGGTTAATGAAACACCATAAGTTTAGCACTCAAACAGATAGCGAAGTCATTGTTCATCTATTGGAAGATTATTTTCTTAAAAAGAACAATTTATTATATGCAATCAAAAAGACTGTTGCTGAGCTGGATGGTGTATATGCTTTTGTTGTTAAGGAAGAAGAATCAGGAACCCTTGCTCTTGTTAGAGACAAAATGGGTGTAAGGCAAATTTATTATGGCGAAAATGATAGACTTTTTGGCTTTGCATCTGAACGCAAAGCTCTTTGGAAAATAGGAATAAAAGAGCCCACAAAACGAGTGCTGCCTTGCCATGCGGTAATCATATCGCCAGATGGTACGTTACAAGAATTCAAAATAGCTAATCTACCCATAGAGTCCACTAAAAAGGTCTATAAAACGATGGCTTCAGCCGTTAGTATATACGAAAAGACATTATTGGCTTCGATGAAAAAGCGTACACAGGATTTTGATAAGGTTGGTATAATCTTCTCCGGCGGGATAGATAGTGTTATTATTGCATGGCTTGCAAAGAAAATGGTGCCTGAGGTTATCTGTTATACTGGGGGTATTCGTGGCTCTAATGATATTGTGTATGCTAGGCAAATAGCAAAAAAACTTAATCTTAAACTAAGGGTCAACGAGCTTACTCAGGACGAGGTAGAAGAGATGATTCCTGAAGTTATTAATACGATAGAAGATACGAATGCTGGACAGGTAGAAGTTGCAATTCCAGTTTATGCAGCAGTAAAGCTTGCACATGAAGATGGAATTAATGTAATGTTTAGCGGCCAGGCTGCAGATGAGCTTTTTGGAGGTTATGCGTGGTATGCAAGAGTAGTTGAAAAGGAAGGATATCAAAAATTGCGTGATCATATGACTCAAGACTTACTTTTGCTCTACAAAGAAACCCTTGAAAGAGAGGATAAAATTACGATGGCGCATAGTATAGAGATGCGAGAGCCTTTCCTTGACATAGAAGTAATTAGATGTTCAATGGGGATGGATCTGAAGTTAAATATAAAGGGTGCAACAGATATCTTGGGGAAACATGTCCATAGGAAGCTTGCTCAGAAATTGGGTATTCCTAAGAACATTGCGTATCGTATAAAAGAAGCGGCCCAGCACGGATCTGGTATGCATAATATATTTGATACGATAGCCAGAAAGCATGGATTTGACGAATCTACAATTTCCAAGAAATATCTTGATGTTCTTCAAACACGTGAAAAAATGGGAAGCTCACAAAGATATGGTTATCTTTTTGAGAATGAAAAAATGTGGATTGCAGAACCACATGTACAGATGTACCTAGATAGTATCTCAAAAACCCTGCCAACCTTTGAACAAAACCTTATGGCTAAATCCAATAAGAGATAAACAGGATAGAATAAGATAGAACACAATTAACATACAGAAGATTTTCTTCGAATTTTATGAATTATGAGAAACGGAGTTATGATTAAAGCTGGAACGGTTATTGCAATAAACAATGTCTGAAATAGCGCAAGTGCTGCGATTGTTGTTCCTGCGCTGAATCCCAATAGTGTGGAAAATATACTGCCTGCACATGTAGGACAACCTACAAACAATCCTCCTGTTAGGCCTATACTTTGCATGTAGGAGACTTTATTTTTTGACATTTTTGTTAATTTAAGAGTATAGAAGCTTAACGCAAAGTTGAAACCAACTAATACTGAAACAGTGATGGCTAAAATAATATTAATCGGTATCAGCAGAACCAAAAAATGATCCGTAAGATATGCGGTGAACATGGGGACATAGCCTGGAATATTACAGCAAGGGACAATGTTAACTGACGGAACCACAATTCCCTGTTCCCTAAATGAAATATTGTTATTGTAAATAAAAATCTGGGATAAAAAACCAAAAATAATTCCATATCCTATTGATGATATTACCATAATCTTGAGATATTTATTATCTGAGAATACTTTAGCAATATAGTATAGTGTGCTGCCTGTATTGACTACTTGTTGCTGTGCTTTCAAAATTCTGCATATTCCATATCCTATAGACGCAAGTGATGCAAAGGTAATTGCCAAAATAGCATATGCAAGGTTCTTGAGTTCGGGTATAATCATAGTAGTCTGCTCAGAAGGAGTAGTTAAGCGAGAGTAAATTATAAAAGCTAGAATAAGAGAAAACAATCCAATAACGGCCATCCTAAAACCACTATCGCGCATATTGATCCATTGTTCTGCGGAATCCATACTGTTTAATTACACACTAATCAATAGGACACTGAAATTAAATTTTACCTTTTATTAGAAGTCGGATGTGTAATTAAATCATGACTTCCTGAAAAATTGGTACTTTACAGTAGATATATAAATTTGCTCGGTAACAGTTCTAATTATTGATCTCAGAAGCTATTATTTTAGGTGTAAGCCTTAATTCTTAGCAATGTATATACTTACACTATCATGCCTAGTAGTTTTGAAGATGATGATGTAGATTACATCGTGGCAAAAATAAGCTATGTAGGTTTTGCCGATCAATTGGGCTTGGAAGGCATAGTTATACTAAAGACATTTGAAGGAAAGGAATTTCCTATGCGCGCCTTTTCAGGAGAGGTTGCTAGACATATTTCACGATTTCAAGGTGGTGATAAAAATACAATTCCTACGATATACAATTTGGTTGAAGAGATAGCGGTTACCCAAGATCTCCTTCTAATAGAAGTGAAGGTGTATCAAAGTGGTTCTGTTTTACGAGCAAACTTGCATTTTAAGAGCAGAAGGGATAATTTAGTATTAAGAAATTATCGTGCATCTGATGCTATTGCCTTAGCTGCCTACTATGACATACCAATTAAGGTACGCAAGAGCTTATTTGAAGAAGCGATAGAACAATAATATGGTAAGATCAGGTTACTATTTTCGATATCCTTTTCTGTATTATCGCATTCTTGACTTCCATTGCGATTCTTCTGCCCACACCCATTGTATGACCATAGTAGTATTTAGTATATGGGCTGGTGGTTGCCATAATAGGATTGCCTGGAACTCTGAGTGAGACATCATATATTACTAAATCAAGATCTAGTGTCACGATCCCTTGTAATGAAATAGGTCCAATAATCCCTGGAGGATATTCCTTCTTGACTGTGTCTGTAAATTTGTCACCCATTTCAAACACTTTTTCAAGCAGTGATTCACGTATGCTTGCAGGTGTGTGACCTACTTCTATATTCTGAATTTCTATATCAATATCCAATTGTTGTTTTGCAGTCAAAGAGGTGGTAAAATCATGGAGATTGGTTTGCAATCGTCTCTCAATTCCAAGAAATTCTGTCTCTTCTTTTAAAGGGGAATGAAAAAAGTTGAAGTTAAAATAAGTTCCTATTACATATTCCTCAATTATGGCAGAATTAAGATCCTCTTCATTGATAAGACCCTGTTCGATCTTTGATTTCGCCTTTCTTTTATAATCTTCATACGATGTTGTCATAAAAAAAGCCCTTTCCAATTTTCTTTTTGCTTCTTGAACCTTTACCATTGCTAGACCATCTATCTGTGACGGTTCATTGTAAATCCTAGGATGCCTAATTTTCGCCTTTTCGAGTATATAATATTGATTTCTTTGTGCGGTGCGCTCCTCTGCCCGCAAAAGTTCCCTGTTTCCAAAGACTGGTATTTGTAGATTATTTTCAATGTTATCATAACCAACATAAGCAGTAAATGCTCTATTGGCAACAATTATCGTGTTTGAATATCTTAGTTTGGCCTGAACTTCTTCGTTAATAATATCGGAAAATTTATCAAGAGAAATAATTTCGTCTGAAAGACGTGAAAACCTTCGGTATGGACGCTCTCGATCCTTTTGGCATATGCAGATGGTCCTAATATTCTCATCCTTAGCGCCATCCATAATCTCTAATGCAGAATGACTGCCTATTGTCCCAATGGAAATATTGTTCAAATCGTATTGACTTATAATTTTTCTAATTTGTTGGACACTTAACATATATTGCTATAGTGCTTGTAAGGTAAATCGCATAAAAAGCTTCGAGAACAAAAAAGAAATTAATTGCAGAAATAAGCGCATACTTCATTAATTTGATAAATGTTCATTTTATAGATACTCTATAAATTTTGTGTTTAACAAGAAACTTTTAATGATTATAGCACTTTAAACTCATAATGGTCGACTGGGACGAACAGATTAGGGCTCATCTCGTTTGGATATGGGGTCAAGAAGAAGGTTTTATGAAAAGAGGTACAGAAGGTATGCTTGTAGTTACTGATAAGCGTATTGCTTTTATCACAAAAACAAATATGAGTTATAGAATACATGACGTCCATTCTGTCAGGCAGCTCAAGAGGTTTAAGGAAGGAGAGAATGTATTCAGACCTTTAGAAGGATACGGAATAAAGAATCTTGACGATGATATTCAGAAAAGCACTGAAAACTTTGATATCCCGTTTAACCAAATATTAGACATTACTTCAGAAGATAAGCGTTGGGCAACTTTACTTAAAGTCAAAATTAATTTGGGTATAAAATCAAAAACATACAAGTTTTCAATTGTTAGAGGTTGGGTGAAATATCCTTTAAAAGACCCAATTGAATTTCAACACGTTGATTGGTTCCCTGTAATTAATCTTTATGAGGAATCTCAATAGGAGAGTATACATAAAAGAAACAGTATTAACGGGTAATTAGTTATGGGAAACAGATTATCTTTTAAACAGTAATTAAAATTATCTTTTAATTGTAGCAGTTCTGATATTTAGTGAGAAAATGTCAAAAAGACTGTTTGTCGTAGGCGTGGGACCTGGCTCCCCAAAGTATTTAACTGATATAGCCAAAGAGGCCATCCGTAAATGTCATTATGTTATTGGGTATAAGTACACTTTAAGAACTATTGAAACAATTGTTGATAGAAGCAAGCAAAATGTATTTGAAGTGACTTTATGGAACCAGGAGGTTATTTACCAAGATGTTTATAAAAAAATGAAGAACAATGAAGATTGCATAGTACCTTTCACCGGTGATGTAAGCTTCTCCGAATCTGAAGTAGTTGATAGGCTACTAGAGATCTTTGGAGATGACAATGTGGAAATTATTCCAGGTATTAGTTCAATCCAGGTAGCGGCGGCAAAATCTAAAGTACCCCTTGATAAGGCATATATTGCTACCTTCCACGTCACTGGCGATATTGAGAAGAAAAAAAAGGAACTGGTTGAGGCCATAAGCGAAGGTAAAAGTGCAATATTGCTACCACGACCATGGTTTAATGATTCATCAAAAAGGTTCATGGAATCGGACATGGCTAGATTCTTGAAGAGTAATGGAATTAAGACTTCAACACTCAATACTACAGTTTTTGAGTATCTAACAAATGAGGAGAAAGAAACTATTTTCAAAGGAAAAGCTAGTGAACTCGAGGGAAAGGAATTTAGTGATTTATCAGTTTTAGTGATAGATCAAACAAAACGTCAGACATATCTTGATTTGGTTGATACGAAGTAGCTGTTGATACATGGGTGCTCGTATATTCAGACCATCCATAGGGCTGACAATTATAGTGTCAGTTGGAAATATTCTATCTACACACCAAGAATGTTTTATAGATTCAAAGGATGGACATGTAACAGGTATTATAACGTGAGCCAATACGAATTCTACCAGCAACATTCAAGTTTTGCCAAAACATTAATGTGAGACAATAGAATCTGCATGCTGCTATCTCATCATGACTAAGATTGGCAATACTTATAGATGGTTCCATGGATACCTTGCGAATAGGCCTACCAATTTTAGCTGGGTTATTGAGGATGGACTTGCTGGAAGTGGAATGCCAATGACGTATTCCCAATTTATATGGTTGGTCAGGAATGGAATTAAAGCGATAGTTACTATAAGGGAAGTGCCATTGCCTTCAAAATGGCTCGCTAATAAAGCTATTGATTACTTTCATTTGAAAGTAGAAGATTACGGTGCTCCGTCACTTCCTGAGATGGACACTACTGTTAACTATGTCAAAGAGCACATAAATGATGGGAAGCCGGTTATGGTTCATTGTGCTGCTGGTAGAGGGAGAACAGGAACTATATTAGCTGCATACTTTCTAAAAAATTGTAATATATCACCTGAACAGGCCATTAAAAAAATAAGAGATCTCAGACCGGGCTCAATTCAATCTCTGGCACAGGAAAAAGCAATAGAAATGTATGAAGAATATCTTAAAAGAATGGGAAGAAAATTATATTGAGGTTCCAACTTTGCCCGACTAGGAACCGTTGGATATCGCTGGAAGTTCTAATTAATAAAAGATCCTAAACAGGCATATTAGTGACTTCATGAAATTGTGCTATCATGTGCCATTCAATTATTGCTCCAATTAATAGAATCGCGATAACAATTCCTATTTCGATGATTGTAGGAATAACATATTCTCTCCATTGTCTCTTCTTTACAATCTGGTAAATAAGCATACCACTTCTTGACATTGCCAATCCATAAGCGAAAACTTCCATAACTCCAAAAGGAGTAATTAGAATTACGAGAGGGGAAATGTTATTCAGAAGAGGAGAACTTTCTGCTATCACGTTAAATATTAATCCTGTAGAAAAACCTGAGAAAGTTCCTAACCCTATACCTAGAGCAGGGATAAACATCCCAAGCGAAATCTTAAGGTTGTTCATAAAAATTCCATTCTGATCAATACCTTCAATTTGTTCGTTAAATTGTTGTCTTAAATTTTCTGCCTCGCTTTTGCTTATATCAGTAGCTGCACCAATAGAATATGCAATTACAAATACAGCCGTTCCAATGGTTAAATAGAGCAGACGCCCCTTGATTTCAAAACGCAATACAGGTATAGTCATGATTTATTCTATTAAATGTTGTATACCTTCTTCTGCTGATGAAACAACGCACTCTAGGTCTTTAAACAGCAACGGAGGATTCTCTTAACAGTGCTGCCTTTTGTGAGAAACTAGCTAAACGAAAAGTAGTAAGTTGAAGTGACAAGCTAAAGCTTCGATAAGATAAGAAAAGGTATGGAATTAAGATATTTCTCGGTAAGAGAATAGCATGAGATATCTCAACAAGCAGACTATGTTGCATCCTTGCAGTATTTTTCTGATAGATCGGGTCTTCCAGAAAATAGTGAGTTACTCTATTGAATCGAAAATACATCTCGCAAGATCTTAAAGGCGTGTGTTCAGAAATGAAAAGAATAAATTACTATTGTTTGGAATCAATTTTCTGCTTTTTCTTCTCTATTTCGGTCTCTATGAATGACTTGAAGTCAGAGTGTTTGAACAATGAAGAATACTTTATATTATTTTCTTTTAATAGGTTTTCTGTATCTTCCCTGTCAACTACACAGACTACCCCTGCTATATTAACTCGTTCTTCTCTTATGGCTTCTATCGCC
>JBPCNB010000821.1:0-2676 GCA_051001675.1 Nitrososphaeraceae archaeon
AATGCCATTCCCATCATAGACATCATAGATGTAAAAAACAAGACATTCATAATTCCAGAGAATAACATAAATGGCATCCATGATCTATTATTGTCAGACTGCATATAGCTTTGAAGTTGAGTAGTATTACCATTGTTTTGCCATTGTCTTAACTGTTCAGCTTGTAGTTGTAACTCTTGCTTCTTTGAGTTTAGCATTCTCACACCAGTATCAGTCGCTTTGATTTCTAGTTTTTTACCCCCAAAGAAGCGTCTCTTCTTTTCTTCTTTGATTATCAATCTCTGTAATGATAAATCATTTATAATAAGCTCAACTTCTTCTCTTGGCAGTCTTGTAGCTTTGGCAATGTCACTAACTTCTTTCATCCCTCTAGCTATGGCATCCAATACTATGAAGTGACGTGGGTTGTTATTGGAACTAAAATCTGTATCTGAAGATCGGTCACTCATGTTAATATATGAAGGCATATCAAACCAATAATCCTTTCTATTATAACTCAACTTCAACTGACGGCACAAATGATACATTTTTTCTTAATGATGAATTATTTGAACATAGGTTGGTTAGCAAATTTTGAAGCTCGAATGTCTGTATATCAAATTCTTAAACAGAGGCTAGAGAGAAGATATGTTATATAGTATGATTACCTGATTTCTTTTTGATTTTAATAGCCAGCCTGCAAACAAAAAGACTAAGGATGGAGGAATATCAGTGACTGTAGGTGGTTAGCCATAACTTATCATCACCTTGTTAAATATTCAGAATATAAATAAATCCACTCATCCTCAACAGATGGTCTCCATGATCGATGCCTGGTAATGAAAAACTAAGCAATGAGAGTTAATGCCTTTTTTTGAAGCAGCAAGAGGGCTCAATCATCTTTCAATATTCAACCCTGGAGGTTTATTTACGCAAAAGAGAAATACGGTAAGAGCAGAAGATTGGAATAGATCTTTTAACTTACTTGCTGACGCTAACAAAGACTGAGCCAGAAATGCTGCTGTATTAACTGTTGTAATTTCAAAAAAAGAATTCGAATATAACGGAAGAGTTCTTCCATCAGTAACACATCAATTTGATACCGGAGCAGCATGCGAGAATTTAGCATTAGAAGCATCATCAAGAGGTATACACACCTGGGGTAGCATATATTGTTGCAGAAATAAGCAATAATAAAGAATTGGTTTATGATTATACATCAAAGTGGAACAACGTTGCTATAATATGTGATGGAACACGAGTTCTTAGCCTATGAAATATTGGACCTGAAGGAGCACTTCCTGTTTCGGAGGGAAAATCTGTTTCTCATAGTACTTAAATAGCACTTAGTCATAAGATGAAACCATCGTGGCACAAAAAGAAGTGGTAAGAGGACAAGAAGAAGTGCACAATGCAGAAGAGCAAAAGTGCAAATTAATCGGCAACGTGTGGGAAGTATTAGGTAGAAGATGGGCGTTGTTAATATTAAGAAACCTTCACACAAAGGAAGCCGTACGCTTTAATGAGCTAAAAAAGTTAATGCCTGGTATTAGTAGTACAGTATTGGCAGCTAGATTATTGGAGATGGAACGTGAAGGCCTTATTTCTAAGAAGATCTATCCGGAAATACCACCCAAAGTGGAATACCGGCTGACAGCTAGGGCAAGGGAGTTAGGGGTAATACTTAAAGATTTAGGGAGATGGGCTCAGCATTGGAAATCCCCTAGAATTCCAGCTACAACAGTAGAATAAGGCTAATCCGTCGGAGACATTTCATTATAAGGATACATTCAATATTCCACGTCTAGTAGGATCACTTAATTTCAATGCTTATTTTTGAAGACTTTTGTAGCGTAAGTGAATTTTCTGGAGACGGCTGGGTTCAGAAATTTGGCTGTTAACTAGATACGTCAGTAAATGAATTCAGCGATATTAAGCCATTTAATTGTGATTTGCTCGTCAGTAGATTTTGAACCCTGCTTGAATACTTTTTAAAGAGTAGAGTATTCCTTGCTTGCTTACTTTGTCTTTACTTTTCTTATTTGCTTTATAAATTGTTCTAGCTTCTCAAGGGTTTTAGGTTGTAAATGGTGTTCTATACCTTCTGCATCTTTGTTAGCCGTATCTTCATCTACACCAATAATTTTTAGAAATTCTGCAAGCAAACCATGTCTCTCCCGAATATTCTTCGCTACACGAATACCTTTGTCTGTAAGCCGTATCCCTCTATACTTTTCGTATTTTAGGTGTTCACTATCGTTTAATCTCTGCATCATGTAAGTAACACTGGGAGAACTGACGTTGAGGTATTCTGAAATGTCTATGGTAGTAGCATAACCCTTGTACTGAATTAATTCGTATACTACTTCTAGGTAATCTTCCATTCTTGCCGTTCGATAGTCTTCTTCCTTCTTTACATGATTAGCATTCCGAATTGATTCTAGTCGAGTATACTTCGGTGACATTGATCCATTGTTCAATGTATGACTAACCAATCCTTACCACTATTTCCACTTGTTTATTGGTTCTCCTCAAATTATCTCACTATTATACGAGCAAACCTGTTGCATACATTATTATCATCCCTATCGCAAAACCAGCTATTGTGAATATATTCACTGAGACGATTCTCTTATTTTTGTAATTGTCATTACTATCAACAGGACGTAACACCCAAGAACCAATAGAATATACTAC
>JBPCNB010000822.1:0-1319 GCA_051001675.1 Nitrososphaeraceae archaeon
GGTACTTGTTATTTTCACTCATAGTCGTGTGTTTAATAATGTTTCAGCAAGACTTTGTCCAAGTTTCATATGGTCAGTTAATAGTAAGTGTAACTACAAACGTGGAAGCAGGTGGCGGAAATATGAGTGCGCCGCTAAATTATTTCAAGCCGGAGAATCTTGAAATTCCAGTTAACGAAACGGTTAGGTGGCATAACCCGACAACAGGAATGGCATACCCACATACGGTTACGTTTATTCGCAATGGCACTGTCGCTGTCCTGCCAGGTATGCCCTCCAATACGTCACAAAGTTCAAGCTTCGACACCATATCTCTTCTCAGTTTTATGAAGAACTTAGTGAACAAAAATGCATCAGATCCGAACGTGATTGTATTGAATACTTCTGCGTTAATTTATCCGTCAGTAATTAACTCAACTACCAATGGAGTTTCTTATCTAAATACAACATCTGGTTATAATGGTGCAAAATATACGATAAATGGAACAGTCACATATCTAAATTCCGGACTAATATTTCCAGAAGATAACATTCCGTCTTCTTTGCCAGCAATATCTACGTTTTCGGTAAAATTTTTAACAGTCGGTCTGTATCATTATCAATGTATGATTCACCCCGAAATGGTTGGGACTATTAATGTAGTTGCAAAATCAAACGCTCATCATGCTATGTGATAGAATTCGTTAAGGTAGGAACAAATTATCGGTATCGACACGGCGACTTTTTACGGAGATTACTCCAAAATACAATATAAAGGGATTTATCTTTGTAAGTGTATTTACATCTCAATGAGAAAACAAATCGTACTACTTCTTCCTCTGGTGGCTGCAATGGTTTCCGTGGCTGGAATTCATGGTTTCTGGTTTTTGGAATCCGCAGTTGCTCAGAATGCAAGTACAAGTACCAACACGACCACAGGAACGAATATGACTGCTGGAAATATGACAATGTCAAATACTACTGGAACATCGGCTAAAACGCAGCTTGAAGGAGGAATTAAAGCGTTACAAAGTGGAGATAAAGAAGGAGCTATGACTCAATTAACCGCCGCGCAACAAGCAATGTCAGGATCGCCTGAAGCGATGAAGCATTTTGAAGAAGGAATGAAAGCTTTAGACAGTGGTGATACTAATGGCGCAATTATGCATTTGCAAATTGCAGATCAGTCTCTTGGTTGAAGACAAAAAAATTAAATAAAAAGGTCGAGGCATAGGTTCTAATTCATCGCCAACTTGCTGTTGAAATCGAAGAAGCAATAAAATGAAGCTAAAACTGATAAGCTAAGTTATTGTGGAAAATGAGGTTATTAAGATATATAC
>JBPCNB010000823.1:0-3518 GCA_051001675.1 Nitrososphaeraceae archaeon
TCCCAAGATCGAATTTAACATAATCAATGCGAGCTAGTGCGGGCGGGGAAGCGGGAACCTGAGGGCCGTGCCAGCCGTGGAATTTTTATCAACCCATATTCTTCCGTCATGAGCTTCCACAGTTCCCTTGCAAATTGCAAGGCCTAGGCCTGTTCCTCCATGTTTTCTTGTCACACTTGTATCTATCTGATAGAATTTTTTGAATAAGTTGTTGGCATTCTGGTTGGGGATACCTATGCCATTGTCCTCTACTGAGAACACAACAGTCCCTGAATCCAGGGTTGATTTGGTCTCGATATCAGCAGTGCTATAACTCGGAACGTCCTGAACCTCTTGTGCTTTTACTTTTATTTTTCCTGTCTTATCTGGAACAAAATCTATAGAGTTTTTTATCAAATTGACAAATACCTGCTCTATTCTTCTGCTATCGCAAAAGATAGTCTTCATTGATTGGGTACTAATCTCATAAGTAATCTCTATCTGTTTTTCAATCGTGAAGGTTTTCAGATCAGTGACTATATCCTTTACTAAATTGAAAATTTCTATTTCTTGTTTTGCTAGATGCAATGTTCCCATGTCTAGTTTGAATACATCCAAAATATCTTCAACTAATTGCTCCTGCTTCAACATGTTCTTATTGATTGTTTCAACTGCTTTCTTTTGCTTTTTATTCAATACACCTAATATTCCTGGTCTTAATAGCATCTCCGAATATAGTTTTATGGGAACTAACGGTGTTCTTAATTCATGGCTCACCATTGAAATAAACTCTTCCTTGGCTCTATCATTGGCAATAAGTTCATCATTAATTTGTTGAAGCTCTTTTTCTTTCCCAGTCAGCGCATCTGTATATTTTTTGATGCTGTATCTCATCTTTTCAAAGTTCATAGCTAACTCTCCAATCTCGTCTTTGGAAGAAACTGGTTTGAATGGGATATTCAAATTCCCATGTTCTATTGATATTGCTGCATCTTTAAGCTTCATTATCGGTTTTGAGATAATTCTGGAAATATAGAAAACAGCAATCGCGGTGCCAGCTAGTACGACTAAGGTTACCAAAATAAATATATTTCTCAAGTTCGAGATTTCTGCAAATGCTGATTCTGTGCCTAAGGATGTAATCAAAAACCAATTGTTTTCTTTCATGTTATCATATTCAACTTTATTATCACTATTAGCGATATTATTGGCACTTGCCACCGTATTATTGTCATTCTTATTATTATTTCCTATCTTGCCCTTTGTAGCAACGAATATTGCGTCCCTTTCATCTCCAAAAGGATTATCTACGATATTAGCAGGATAAATACCGCTCACTATTCCATTGTCAGCGTCTTTTATTTGCTTAAATATTGAGGGAGTGTATGAATTTCTAGTTCCATTGGGTTCCCTGCTAGTGTCAAAAAAATTAGAATAATAAATTCGCGTTCCGTTTTGAGATAGCAAATATATTCCGATATTTTTCTCAACTTTATCATCCCTATCACTACGACTACTAGCATCTGGATTGATGCTTGTAACGTGTTCTAAAATCTCATTTAGCGGATAAGTTAAAGCCAATACGCTGTAAACGTTATCATTACTATTTTCTCTGTCAGAAATTGGAGCAGAGACACGGATTATACTTTCATCTAAAAAAGATGAATGCCATGGTACATTGTCATGAAAGCTCTGGCCTTGAATGGCAGTCTCAAAAAATTCTTCATTAATTGAGTTATTAGGAAGAGTAAATTTTAAATTATCCGTGTTGTCATTGGCCCTAATTATCTTATGAGCGATTTTAGCTCCACTTTTGTTATAAATGGCTATTGAATTAAATGTTGGGGATGTAGAATTTGCTTCTCTGGCTAGAACATCTCCCAAAATCTGTTCTAAGGCGTTTTCGTCAAGAATGGCAGATTGATTTGATTCAAGCAATCTTCCAATTAATGAACTGAACATTTGAGCATCAGAAACTTTTTGAGAAGTAATAAACGAAATTTGTTGCATGGATATAACGGCATTGTCTTCTAATCGTTTCTTAATTTCTGATATCATCGCCTGTGAGAATGCATTAATTGAGAAAGCAGATGTTATCAGTAGAGATAATAGCACAAGCGTTAGGATGATTACAAAGAGTTTAGGTTTTATTTTCATTATCTAAAATGATAAAAATAACTCTATAAAGATTGCTTAAACATAGTTTGACTTGAATAGTAAACCTCTCGCCCTTTGTAACTTCTAGTTCATACTATTTTCATTGCTCTTATTTTCTTTTGAAGCGCCAATATAATTAGTGCGATTGTGGTAGGTAGAGATGTTCTGAAAATAATACTGGATTTGCCATAATAACCCCGAGATTAGAGTAAGGTATCCCGCGATAAAAAGGATGTCCCAAAGCCACATCTCTTCATTAAGAGTCCCTATGTAAGCACTATACCCAAATCCTAGATCTCCAACAGCATTTAATACAATAAATAGAGATATCATCACCCAATGGGTTTGAGACGAGTCGCCTTTTTTAGCGCTCCAGAGAATCACGATTGCAGGAACGAGCAATAATCCGTCTAAAATAGGATAAGATACACTAACCACCATTGCCAAGGTCTCGTTTTCAACAGAGATCAGTTGTGCGACACCAAAAGATAAATTCATGATGTACCCAAATGACACAGCCACAGCAAGCGAAACTAGGATTAGAACCTCTCGCTCTATATCTTGACTGAGAATTCTCAATGCACGGAATACATAGTATGTAAAGAACGCATAACCAGCGAGATAAATAGGATCTGCAAGAGAAGGAAATGGAGCCTCTGTTTTCAACCATATTTGATAATAACCGAAAATTAATTCAGCTCCAAACCACAGCCAAGTCCCTATTACAAGAAAAATCTGCGTTTTATCGACCTTAACCCCGTGAAATTTGGTGCCACTGTACAATACAAGTATAGATAAAACGGACGCAAATCCAGCTGATATCGTCACCCCCGCGCTTGTCAATAAATCTCTATTAAAGGCATGATAGAATATGATGAAAAGAGTGAATATTGCGAATATTACGCATAACGATGAGATCACGTATCTGTGCGTATAATTAAAGGAGCCATTCAACCGAGTAAAACACGAAACATTTAGACAGTATTAAAAGTTACTGCCTTGGGTTCTATCGCAAATTCTTGCCCAGCAGTCTGGCTGGCATTGCCGGTTTTGCGAAGACAGCCCAAAACTATATATAACTATCAGTGGTGTATATAAAAGTATCATGTATTCAACGGAACGTGTTAACGATTCGAAATTCAAAGATGTTTCTAATATTCTGAAGAAAATATCAGATGACAGAGCGTTGATTCTTTTTAATGGGATTGCTCTTTCTAATGGAGAGCGATATATGTCTTTAAAGGAGATGAACCTTACTACCAAACAATATTACTCCAGAATTTCTGGTTTGTTAAATGCTGGCTTGATTAAAAGACACAAGGGAAAGTATTCTTTAACACTATTGGGTAAAATAGTATATGACGCTCATTTGATAATTGGGA
>JBPCNB010000824.1:0-1885 GCA_051001675.1 Nitrososphaeraceae archaeon
ACCGCACTGCCATGTTTGGTTACTGTGTTTTCACATCTAGTTATAGGACGTCTTGATCCAGAATTTTGATTCTGTTTTTAATAATCGATTTTTTTGAGTCATATTACACAATATTTACAAATTGAATGTACGTCTATTCAAAGCTGATTGCTACTTCCACAAGAATGAAGAGCAAAATAGTCTTACTGTTCACCGTCTATCGAAAACTATCCTTATTTTGAGAAGGTAGATGTATGTATTTTTTATATACCCTAAAAACTATAATTGTGCTAAGGCATATCTTTCAGGCATATGACTAACCACGAAGAAGATAATCCGATTAACTGGGATGAAATAATAAAGTCAGGCAAAGGAGTTATAGCATCAGACAGAAAGAGAAGTGGAACTGCTATTGCTCAGACAGAGGATGACGTAGTCATTTCGGATAGAGTCGTAAAAAGACATCAATTCATTATGCCAAAGTCTAAAGTTGATTATTATGATGGAAGTGACATTTACCTTAAACTCCCATCGCAGTTGCTTAGTATTTTTGAAGTCGGAAAACAAATTAAATGAATGAATGAATGTTCAGTTTGGAGTCTGTGTTTCTCCCTATCTGTTTATCTAGTGTTCTACACCAAAGGATATCTTCACTGCTGCGCGATATTGACTAATCATACCTGAATTCGGATCTACTTTTGCTGTCATATCCGTAACTTCAATTCCTGTTATTCCATGGATTGTCTTTTTGGCTTCATCCAATGCAACCTGTGCAGCTTCCTCCCAACCCTTGTCTGAACTACCAATTAATTCAACTATTTTTGCTACATGAGTCATGTTCATAGTTTATGCACTCAGTCTAATATAATATTTATAGAAGAACGTCACGCTCTGTTTGTTTTTCTGTTTAGACGGTGGCTCTTGTCTTTCGCTCTTGATATTCTTCCTTCTCTTTTTCTTACTATTGCCGCTTTCTTATCATCGTAATAATGCCATATTAGACAATCTCCTTCTTTGAGATCGAATTTGCGGGCTACTAGGTCAGGTATTTCAATTATATTTAGTCTGGAGAAATATTCTGCAAATTGTCTTGTGGGAAACAGCTTAGACTGGCCTGAAATAAGCTTACCCAGTTCTATTGATGTAGACGTCATTTATATTAATATATCAAATTACAAATAAAAATATCCAAAGAATGAATTATGAATAGTCATCGACTAAGATTGCTAGACTCCAGAGGTTCACAGTCAAGCTCAGTTAATATGAAGATTTGTCGTAGTTGCAATTAAGCGATGAGTGATGACTCTATACTGTGCAAACTGTGGTAAAGAATTTCGATAATAGGTGACAATTTACATGAGGGGGAGCAAGCTAATCAATATTCGCAACATATACCGTCCCGTTTACGGTAAAACCAGATTGTAATTGAATTAACTTTTGTATATGATACTAATCACTCATTAATCCATTGATTTACTTGATATCATGTAATTTTTGGATTCGTTGGTCACAAGCATAATATGTCAGTAACGATAAACAATTAAAGATAAGAAAATCGGAATTACAAAATATGACACCATCTTTATTACCAGACACAAAAGGCAAGACAAGCGGGACCCCGCGTACCAACACTGTGGGTGCTAGCCCTAGCACTAGCTATGCAGGTGGATTTATCAAAGCAATAGAATCAGGTTCAAAGCATCTTATTATAAAGCGGTTTACTTTGAGATATCCAGAACAGAAACTCAAGTTCACAGGTGATGGTTACCAGTTTGACCCAAAGCGTGGAGTCGGCATTGCAGGGTCTAGGGGAAGACATATTCTATTCCACGATAAATGTACTGGCTGTCAGTTATGCGCGATCGCATGTGAAGGCATTGCAGAAGCGATAGGGATGGTAAAAGTC
>JBPCNB010000825.1:0-3725 GCA_051001675.1 Nitrososphaeraceae archaeon
GGCCTTTAATCTTCTATTCGTTCGTTTTGAACCTTTATCAAAAATGACTCAAGGTATCCTAGCGTACAGGAGTTAGGTCTTTCTTATGCCTTCGATATTTTTTCCTTGTATTGCCGACCTTCAAGATAACTATCCCGATGGCGGATGTGTAATTAGGAGAAATAACTCCTAGTAATCAACGACAGTAGCATTTGTAAGAATCTTCGATGTTATCTCAGGCGTTGCGATAGTGGCTCCATTAATTATGTCTAGGGTATAATATCCTGCGATTTCTAGGCAGACCTTGCAAACAACTACTTTCCCCCCACCATCTATAAAATCAGTTACATTTTGTACAAGATTGTTAAGACCTAAATGATGATGCGGATTTTCGACTCCTAGCTGAACTCCTTCTATACTAAGTAGTAAAGTAACATTATGACCTATGCTTCTCATGGTGTTGGCGTCTGATATAGCTATTGAAGCCCTCCAAGGATCAGAGCTGCTTAGATGATAAACTAAAGGATTAGCATTAACAGCAGTAGCATATATTGTAGTAGTATCCGTAGTCATATTGGTTTGTGCAAACGATGACGCAAGTCCAAATAATAATGTGACAATAACAGAGACCTCAATTGCCACTCCCGTTACCCTCGCCTTTATGTTTGATGTACGTACTCTACTTCTAGATTGTCGTTCTACCACATAGGTATCGAGGTTTGCATAGTAATTTATCTTTTGAGAGGAATATTTGTGCTCTATACTCATGATCATTATAGTTGCATAATGTAAACCCTACATTATTTGGAATGCGTAATTTGGAACCTATCCGAATGGTTGAAAGTAGGGATAATGAAAATAAATCATCGAATGAAAGAGTAAAAAACCCTCAATAGGATTTTCAATAGGACTTTGACGGGACCCTATAGCCTAGAGTAGGACGCGATAAGTTAGGATTAGTAATGGGTAGGAATAGTAATATAGTACGCTTAAATAGCATTTTATGAGAATGAAACATCGAGAATATATATTTCTGGGCATACTCTCTACTTCTTGTCTGCTTTTTCTTTTCGGCAACAGCATAATTCCAACCACTAATGCTCAAGGTAGTAATAGTAACAGTACTTTTGATCTAAAACTCGACAACAAATCCTATCCCATCACCTACAATATGAGTGGAGGGAAAATAGATAAGATGACAGCAATGAAAGAAAATTCGACTCTGGTTATAGACCTTGTTACAAATGACAATGGAAATTTAATGCTTGAACTTCCAAGAAATATCATGGATTCGAAAAATCCACAAAATGAAGACGAAGACTACGTAATTTTTGCCGACGGTGTGCAGATAGGAGCGGATCAGATTACTACCAACGATCAGGTACGGACTCTATCTATTGAATTTGACAGTGGGGTGGAACAGATAGAGATTGCAGGAACACGAATAGTGCCTGAGTTTGGACCATTATCTGCTATCTTACTTGCTGTCAGCGTAATAGGAGTTCTTGCAGTCACATCCAAGCTTGGTAAATTCCGGGGGTTAAGAAATTCCTGAGAAGGAATATTCTGACCTATTTTTATGAATTATGATAATTTGTTGACATTTGGGATTCTTGCCCGGCATACACAAAACAACTATCTAAATTGCGTGATGCCATAATTGTTGATAATATCTTATATTGCTCTAAATTTTGTATAATGATTTACTGCGGTCAGTATGAGTAAATACAACTTTTTCGACTTGAACTGTTGTAGCCTAACTAAAAGGAATCACACCGCAGACAGGATTAGACTCACCTGTTCTCGTCCATGCTACCGGTTGGGTCTCCTTAGGCTTACTTATCCAGGGAAGAGGTACAGCTCAGAAAGTAAATAATTGCTGAGGCCTTACTACCTCACATGTTGTTGATAGTTGCTATCAGATCCTTTGAATCAGTCATTGCATTTGTACAGATAGCATCTCTTCCTATGGAAGAAACATTCCCTTCCTTTTTATAATTTATAATATCTTTGATAAGTGACATGACTAAGTCCATGACTGTATGGATAGTGTGGGCGCTATCATGCTATCATAGTATTATCGACTCAAAGAATGTTCATTATAGTAGGCGGGACCTTTTCTATATTCCCTTCAATTACAGGTGTAATTGGATTCAATCCTTGATCCTTTAAAATACTTTCACCTTGTGTTGACACAATAAAACTACCAAAGGATACTGCTGCATCCAAATTCTTGACCGTAGCTGGGATAGTATATGAGAAATAAACGGGCTCGCCAAATACTGTTTGACCTTCCTTACCTAAAGAATATGAAGCTTTCTTATAGAAATCAGCAAACTTTGGATCTGCAAGATTAATCTGAGCGGGTAAGGTAATATATGGAAGTCCTCTTGCTACTGCTTCGTGCTTGTATGATGCAACTGCATCTAGTTGGCCTTGCTCCAAAATAGTTTTGAGTATTTCTTCTGGGAAGATTTGTTTCGTGTTTCTATCATCTCCCAAGATCTTTTGTTTTATATCAGAATCATTATAGTACAAGTTGGCTAACTCGGCTGTTATGATCATATAGTATCCCTTTGGATCTAATTCAGGCTCAGTCCTACCAAACCTGAAATCTTGTTTTGACAATACTTGATGCCATGGTATTTCTCCTGTTCTTGCTTTCTCCAAATCACTAAAGAAGCGGCTACTAGGGGAATACGCAATCACCATTTCAGCAGAACCAAACTTGACCAACCAATCTGCAAATGGAGGATTACTATTCATCAGCCTCTTTATTGGAATCGTGCCTGCACTAATAAACAAGTCGGGTTCCCGTAAACCGTCTATTATCATATTTGTGATTTGCACTGATCCCCTGGGCTCACCGTCATAAGTATATCCTGTTTCCTTTTGAAATGCTGGTCCTAACGTATCCTCAAATATCTTTATTAATGAAGCAGCATACATTACAAATACTTTATCCTTTGACACTTGTGCCTGAGTAATCGGAACTATTGACCACAGGTCAGATTTAGATACAGAAATCAATAAGATAATAACAATGCTGAATATTGCAACATATTGATAATGTGTGTTCGAGAAACATGCTGACAAGACCTGATCGGTGGATAATGTTTTGAGTACATAAGGATTTCTAATAACAAATGGTGCGAATCATACCTTTTTGGCTAGGACGTATTTTACCATAACACGAATCAAAAAGTATTTTCTATATATATCAGACTCAGGCCAAGCGTGTCGTATACAACCATCACAAGATTGGCTTTCATTTAAACCTTTGAATCTTTTTTTACACTTAGAATGCATAATTGAGAGACGGGATTATAAATCAAAAAGTCATTTTCAGAACTGTCATCAGTGTTATGAAGTATTAGCTTGATCGGATATAATCGGAAAGAACTTAGCAGCAGTTTTAGTCAGATGACATTCAGTCATCAAAGAGACAAGCAGTAGAGTTTTTTTATCAACACAAGAAACCAACAAAAGTAGTGATATAAGAATCAATGGATAGGTTACTGGTGTATTTTCTATGCGAAGGGCTCATAACTGGTTTAAAGATATATCCCGAGGATAGAATGACCGCTGAATGAATAGTCCTAGACCTATTGTGCCATTAATAGCTTCCATACAAAATGAGGTTCCACAGATTAATGTACATGAAAAAGTAGCGGATATGACAGGTTATCTTGTCCATTGCGCTAACTGTTATGCTGCGATTATTGCGTATCCTCCAAGACAAGAAT
>JBPCNB010000826.1:0-4425 GCA_051001675.1 Nitrososphaeraceae archaeon
GCTAGGGCTCCTCACCGTGCTATGTATAAGGCAATGGGCTTGAATGATGCAGACTTGGACAAGCCACTCGTAGCCGTTTGTTCTACTTGCAATGAATCGACACCTTGCAATATTCATTTGGGAAGGCTAGCACAATCGACTAAGCGGGGTGTTAGCGACGCAGGTTGCACTCCAAGGGAATTCACCACTATCGCAGTATCTGACGGCATCGCGATGGGGCATGAGGGAATGAAGGCATCTCTAGTAAGCAGGGAGGTAATCGCAGACTCTATAGAGGTAATGATGATCGCACATCAATATGACGCAATAGTAGGTATTGCTGGCTGTGATAAAAGTCTTCCAGGGACACTTATGGGTATGGCGCGTGTCAACATGCCTGCCATATTTTTATATGGTGGTACCATCCTTCCAGGAAGATGGAATAATTGCGACGTTACAATACAGGATGTTTATGAAGCAGTTGGGGCATACGAAGTAGGGAAGCTAAGTATGCAGCAACTAACTGAGTTGGAAAATGTGGCGTGTCCTTCAGCTGGATCTTGTGGGGGAATGTACACTGCAAATACAATGGCTTCTGTTAGTGAGGCTCTTGGTATGTCATTGCCTGGGAGTGCTTCCGCTCCCGCCGAAAGCGAAAGGAGGAAGGAGGTTTCTGAAAGAACTGGCCAATCAATCGCAGGACTAGTAAATAATAATATTAGGCCAAAAGATATTTTGAGCTTTGAAGCCTTTGAAAATGCTATTTCAATAGTCAATGCAATAGGAGGGTCGACCAATGCGGTTCTTCATCTTATAGCAATAGGGAGAGAAATAGGAATCAAGCTTCAAAGTAGAGATTTTGAACGAATCAGAAAACGAACCCCACACATTGCGGATATGCGTCCAGGTGGGAAATACATCATGGCAGATCTAGACAGGATCGGAGGGGTCCAACTTGTACTGCAGAAATTACTAAATAAGGGGGTTATAAATGGGAATACATTAACAGTCACGGGAAAGACAATGAGAGAAAATATCTCATCGCAAAGATTTCTTACCGATGACGATGCTGCTACAATAGTCAAGAACGTCGCCTACCCAATTAGCAAGGAAGGCACATTAAAAATTCTTAATGGCTCTCTAGCCCCAGAAGGGGCAGTAATAAAAATTGCTAATCTGAAGGATACACGGTTCAGAGGAACAGCAAGGGTGTTTAATTCAGAAGAGGAGGCCTTTGAAGCAATATCGGAGAGAAGTGTAGAATCTGGAGACGTAATAGTCATAAGATACGAGGGTCCAAAGGGTGGACCCGGAATGAGAGAAATGCTGTCGGCCACGGCGGCCTTGGTCGGCCAGGGGATATCAGATAGTGTTGCTATGGTTACCGATGGTAGGTTTTCTGGAGCAACGAGAGGATTGATGATAGGCCATATTTCACCCGAGGCAATGGTGGGAGGCCCTATTTCCCTAGTCAAAAATGGCGACGTGGTAAGTATAGATCTCAAACGTGGCAAGGTGGACTTGGAAGTGCCCCAAGCTGAGATTAGAAATCGAAAGAAAAAATGGAAACCTATCAGACCGCGGTACAAAAATGGGGTTCTGGCTAAATATGCCTCGCTAGTAAGCTCCGCATCGGAAGGAGCGGTGACGAGGCCAGTATCATGAAGATCAATGTAGCACAAAGAATGAAGCTAAATGACTAGGTGTTTCAACTTTTTGGATAACCAGTCATCTATAAATAAACAAATCCAATTTCGGTCCTCAATGTATGATAAGGATAGGATTAATCGGAAAAACTAACACGGGTAAAACCACATTTTTTAATGCTGCCACACTTGCCAGTGCAGAGGTTTCAAATTATCCCTTCACCACAAAACATCCATCAAGCGGCAATGCTCACGCGATAACAGTGTGTGTTCATAGAGAGTTTGATATCCAAGACAATCCAAAAAATTCTCGTTGCATGGAAGGATGGAGATACATTCCAATTGAACTAATTGACCTTCCAGGACTCATAAAAGGAGCATGGCAAGGAAAAGGCCTTGGGAACCAGTTCCTCTCAGTAGCGGCGCAGTCAGATGTTCTTCTGCACATAGTAGATGTCTCAGGAGGTATAGATTCGACGGGCAAGATTGCTGAACAAGGGACAGGCGATCCCGTTGCTGATGTTGGAGATATCGAAGAAGAGCTGACTATGTGGTACCTAAAATTACTAGAAGGAAATAGAGACAAAATCTCTCGTTCAATAAGCTCGGGTGTTGATAGCATAAATGCAATCTCAGATATTCTTCGAGGTATTGGAGTTAGAAATGACCACGTAAAATTGGCATTGCACAATAATTCTATGCTAGATGTTCCATTTGACGAATATGATACCCAAAAAATGAAGGACTTTTCGTGGAGTTTACGCGGTATATCCAAACCGACTCTAATACTCGCAAACAAGATCGATCTCCCTACTGCTGCAGATAACTTTAAGCGATTAAGGGAAAAATACAAAGATATTCTTGTTATTCCATCAAGCGCAGACGCTGAGCTTACACTGAGACGTGCTGAAACTCGCGGATTGATAAGATATAATCCCGGAGACGAACGATTCGAGATCAACAAACGGGAGCAATTGAACGAGAAGCAGAAGTGGGCGCTGAATTTCATTCGAAATGATATCCTCGGTGAATATTTAAGGACAGGAGTCCAATTCGCAATCAATGTAGCAGTCTTCAAGTTGCTCAGCATGAATACCATCTACCCTGTAGCAGATGTCAAGAAACTATCTGACAAGCATGGCAATATTCTGCCAGACGTTTATCTAATGGAATCTGGATCAACAATAGAGGACTTAGCTAAGACGATCCATACCGATTTAGCAACGGGCATTTTATATGCGGTAGACGTTCGGGATGGGCTACACCTACCTAAGAATTACATATTAAGAGATAGGGATATATTGTCGATTGTATCTGCAAAAAAGAGAAAGTAGTGGGAAAAGGTTATGCAATCTAAGTCCGGATGATATGAAAGCTAAAGAAGGTCTCGTCAACGCGGTATTTATGAAAATGAAAAAAAAGCGATTTATTACTTGAACTACCCAAATCCGTATCTCGCCACTAATGCATTTTTTATTCGATCTTAAAATGTGTCTCGTACCGAGTTGCGAGGAGCTTAGAGCGCAATTATTCCAAATCCATCGTAATGTATGTTCTCATTCAATTCTTCTTTCTGGAGGGCTAGATAGTAGTATTCTCGCGAGCCTTCTGAAACCTCGGTACGCAGTTACGATAGGCTTCGGAAAAGCGGATGACTTTACTTTCGCTGATGCTATTGCTAATGAATTCTGCAAGATTCATATCAAAGTCCTCTTGGATCACGAGATGTTGCTTTCAATTATTAGCAACTTAATTGGACTAATGAAGACTTTTGATCCGATCGAAATCAGGAATTCAAGTGTTTTATACGCAGGCATCGAAGAATCAAAGCGAAGAGGTTATAGTTGTGTCATAACAGGAGACGGCTGCGACGAATTGTTCGCGGGTTATAATTACATGAGACGACTTGACGGTGCTTTGAATGACCTGGAAGTTGAACTACACAGAATCTGGCAGATAATGCATTTCTCAACCCAGCGAATAGGCAAGGCTCTTGGCGTTACTATTTGGTCTCCTTATTTGGACAATCCATTTTTGGAGTACGCAAAAAGGATCGACATATCAGAAAAAGTCGGCTACTATAGAGGTAAAAGGTGGGGGAAATTTATCCTAAGAAAATGCTTTGAAAAGGAATTAGGAAAATCGACTGCGTGGAGACCAAAACAAGCCCAAGAAAGAGGCGCCAATATATCTTTGATCGCCAATGTCATAAATCAGGTATGCGACGATGAGAGGTTTAAGCTTGAGCGAGAAAAAGCGATGGGAGAAGGTGTAGTTATAAAGGATAAAGAACATCTCTATTATTATTTGTTGTACAGACGAAAGTTTCCTGCTCCACGAATGGACAATGAATACTATAACTTAAGGTGTCCAAAATGCCAATGCCCGTTCATTTGGGAAGGTAATTACTGTAGAACCTGTGGTTCGCATCCTGTTTCTCCCTATCCGATATGAGCCAATAAGGACGGCTGGAGCAAGAGATATTCTTTTCTAAACTCGTGGTAATGAAAACATGATGACCTTAATTAATTACGTACGATATGCCATATCAAACGGCTACGCCAAGTTTTATCACAGGAGCATCATTTCCTAGAGCCTACGTTAGATGCAATAAAATGAACCTCTTTTTTGATTCTTGATATAGTGGGATAGCTGTATCCCTTTTGTCTGTACGACCTTATCATAGATTTCCAATTATTTAACCTCCATTCTGCTTGGTTTCGACTAAGCAGCCTCGTCTCCCTTTTTATGATGCTTTTTCGACCCGGTAATAGATACCCTCCTGAAAGCGCCTGACTTC
>JBPCNB010000827.1:0-2237 GCA_051001675.1 Nitrososphaeraceae archaeon
TCTTGTTCTATCCTTGTAGACACTGCTTCATCTAATATGTCCTCTATGTTCCTAACTAGTTGATCTACTGATCCTACTTGCTGTGGCGATGAAGATATATTTTGCAAATCATTAATCGCTCTTGTAAGTTCATTAGCTACTCTCTGATTTTCTTCTGCAATTTCTGTTGTTATATTTGACGTCAAAAGTGAACTAGCTTTATTTGCATGCTCTTGCGCCATAGTTATACTATCATTAGCAAGATTTGTCAGGACGAGTTCTGATTCTACCTGTAATTGATCTGCAAAAGAGAGAAATGATGCACTTTCATTAGGACTAAATGTATGACCATATGCATTTAGATTAGAATTTTTATCATTGTTTATATTAATACTACACAAAATGATGCTAAACAAAGTGACTGCTAATGACAATAGAGTTTGATATGAGCTCCTTCCCATTACTGGAAGTCGTACTTCATCATATTTTAATTATTATATAGTTCGTTCGTCGAACATACTATTAGACTTATATCCAGTTTATGACTTATCTTAATTTAGTATGCCACAAATTTGCAGCAGTCTTTTTTCTGACAAGAAAACCTTGGAGATATTGCTTATGTTAGTCATTGCTACAAGTTTGTTGTTCTATAGTAATACTTATAATACAAACTATGCATATGGTCATGCAAATCCTATTTCATATTCGCCATCTGCTAATTCTGTTATTACTGGTGGTCAAGATGAGCCTCTGCCAGATAATGTATCAAACCTATTTTCAGAGAGGCCCGAACCTAAAGTGAGTTATATACATGTCACTAATTCCAAAAATGAACGGGTAGACAACAACGATTTCAAAATAATAGGACAAAATGATAGGGAAGCTTCTGTTACTTTAGACAAAAACAAAATTTTGGATGGTGTTTATAGCGTTTCATGGTTAGTTTTATCTCGTGATGATGGACATATTAGTAAGGGTTCCTATGTATTTAGAGTTCAATCCTCCCAGGAACAACAATCTCAACAAATGGGGGCATCTGCGCAGCGGGCAAATATTAACAATAATTCCTTGGTAGAACAAGCCACTGTAGATGATGTAAACATTACACTCAAGGTTACACCATTTTACGTTGGTGAGAATAGTTTCAATGTGACGTTTACCGAGAAATCTGGCGAATTCTCATCCAATATTAATAACGTAATTCTTGCATTTACTAATCCACAGGCTGGATTAGGACCTATAGTTGCAACTCTAAACAAGACAGGAGAAGGGAAGTTTGCGGCTCAAGGAAGCTACTTGAGCCAACTAGGTAATTGGGAAATAAGGATTACGGCACAGAGGAGTGGTGGTTACGACCTCAATCATACCTTTGATGCAGTGGTAGAAGAAGCTCCTGCTGTTAACAATACCTCTTCTCCTTAATGATCTAATTAGGCCAGAAAATTGATGTTGGCACGTGATCTCCGATATCTATAAGGTCATCCTGATTTGTAAAAAGATGATTAGACAATCATGATGAAAAAACTTTCATTCACCTATCCCCAATACCTTCAAAATAGATAATAGTATCTCTCTATATTCAACAAGTCCTCTCTTAAGGAAGACGGGAGAATATGCTTGTTAGACCCATGAAAAAGGTAAAAGGAAAAAGTGAATCCTATTTGGTGATACTTACTTGATAGGACTTGTCTTCTAGATACTACAAACAATTTGCATTATTAAGATAGTCTATATTTACCTTACAGAATCGGTACTGGGTTTATAATCCAATCCAGGAAAAATTGATTGATGTCTTCTCTACTCTTAGCCTTATGGTAGTTCTTTATATGATGTTTTGTTGGTCTTACTCCTTTAAACTGCTTACCAAAACATTTCAAACATGTATATTGGTTTTTCTGCCGCCGGTCATTTCTGTTTCTTACCATGAGTCTCTAGCCTCTATGCATCCGACTCCTCTTTGGATATTTTTGAGACTTTCTCTCTCTTTTTAGATTCGGACTCATGGTATTTGATACATGTTTATAACTACTGCGGATGTGGTTATTCATCAGTGTCCTTGAGTATGATGATAATATCATATCTATATAATTATAAGATCATAATGCTACAGCTAATCACTTATAATGGTTGATGAGTATCTCAAATGTCCTATTTGTAACACAAAGCCAGACTATCAAAAGATAAAGGCAATCATGGCTGAAGGCTCATCCTCTACTATTCCCTATTTTGATCCAGAGGATCCTGTGATTGTATCAGAG
>JBPCNB010000828.1:0-3231 GCA_051001675.1 Nitrososphaeraceae archaeon
TTCTCACACATTCTTTTTTCTAATTCCTTAATTATGAACCGAATTTCACTTGCAGAGACCTCTGTCTGCAATGATTGAGTGATAAGAAAGGCGGAAAATGCGAAGCACTGAGACAGGATATATGGGACAGGTAATTGGTCGGCTAGCTATCTACTTTTCAGTAGTATCATCATGTAAACCTTCTTTGTCTAATAATCAATTGTGACATTTGAGACACATTATTTAGCCCATTTCTTTTTTTTGATATATTGGTTTAAAGGAAATATCTTTTCATTCAACAAACCTCATTTATAAGAGTAAGTTAGGAAAAGACCTTAAATAATTCACGCATACAAACATTCCTAGAAGATATAGAAAATGGTGAAAAAACAACAACTGTCACAAAAAGAAAGAACAAAATGGAAAATACATGCCTACTATCTGGATGCTTGCAATTGTGATTGGGGTTGTCCTTGTCAATTTAATGCCAATCCAACTCATGGCAACTGTGATGGACTAAGTGGAATCTATATAATAGATGGAAATTATGGCAATGACGTCAAATTAAATGGACTTAATATTGCATATATTGGTTCTTGGCCTGGTCCCTTACATAAAGGTCACGGAAAAATGACATATTATATAGACTACCGTGCTAACGCCAGACAGTTTGATGCATTGTCAAAGATAATAACAGGAAAGGCGGACGACGGTGGGCCTTTTGCACTCTATGCAAGTATCACGGAAGAATATGAAGAGCCAAAGAAGGCGCATATTAGATTTGAAGCGAGAGGCATTAGGAGTCATATGACTATAGACAGCGGCGTCAACAGTGATGATAATAACGACATTATGGTGGATGCATGGCTTGAACCAATAAGAAATCCTGTGACAGGGAAAGCCCATAGAGCAATAATTGAACTACCTGAAGGTGTTGAAGCAACCAGAATGGATCAAGCATCTACAAAGAAATTTGTTGTAAATGATCCTCTCTTTAAATTTAGATATGAAGGAACATATGGTAGTTTTTCAGAAAATACTTGGAAAGGACCACAAGGTTAATTTATCTAACATATTGAAACAAAACCTATCTCGATTATGAAAGGTTATTGTACGGCGCACTTTTAAGACCTAGATACTTTATCGGTGACCCTTCTTTTCTGAAGGTTTTACTTTAAACTACCTTCGTTACGTAATTCAGAGAATATTCTCATTAAAGTATCATAGTCTACATCTACTTCATTGAGGATCAAAGAATGATCCACTCTTTTGCCATGTTTTTTAATGAATTTTTCTACTAGTCGTCTTTTCCTTTGATATATTCTGTCTTGCATATCTAACTTCTCCAACTAACCCTTTGTTGTAATTATTTTATTAACACCTAAGAGCTTATCTTTTGCAACTACTACGAATGACAATGGAGAACCATTTTCTAACGGAACTCTTAATAATGATTAATAGAGTTGTTCAGCCTGTTGATCATACGCTCGTGACTCTCCAATGACCTTTCACATTTAGCAATGTCATGCAATGACGACAGGTTATTTCAATTGGCATTTTTCCATTGGCATTGATATTCTTGTTACAAAGGACACGATAAATGATGAGCCCTCCTCTTTATCATCCATCTTTTCACCCATTAATCCTTATTTAATAATAGCAAACATGATTCCTAGACCTTCCGCAGAGGCTTTATTGATAATATAGAAAATGGTCTGTGTGCGCTATCAGGAGGCTTTGATATCAATTATCATTTCTACCTTTTGTCGGGAAGTTTCAGCGACTAAAAGATAATAGAGCTGCAGGCGAACCCTACAATACTCAGCCCGCTCCTTTTCATTTCCTAACGAAGGTTGAATAGTTGAATCCTTACTGCAGCTCCACTCTGGGTTTCATTAATAAATATTATTACTATAAATAAAGAGAGCTAAAGAAGAATCTTATTAGTAGTCGTGATTTTACCTTTAGACTAAAAACTGCCTCGAAAAACAAGAACACAGCCGAAGGGAAGGAAACTAAGTATAAAATCGATCCATTTATTTCTATTTGAAGATGAAGGAGAAGCAGCATTGGTTGCAATCATTTGCTTAGACCTGTTATTGATCGCTTGTTGTTTCGGTGGCTTGTTGTCTTTCAGTTTGGTGAGTAAATTCGTCGTAGATAAAACATATTGTCAAAGCACCCAATGTATCTACCCATAAATCTATTGCCAGGTCCCAAGGATCCGATTGAATAAAACCTGTAGGTCCGATGTATGCTATATATATCAATTCATAAACTTCCCATAGTATGAACGCAATCCATGAAACACCAATAGCCATGGGGTAATAATACTCTCTTCTTCTTGTCAAGTAAAGATTCAGAACTATCGCAGCTATTGCCATACCCGAAAGTCCATGTGTAAATCTATCAACTGGAGTTGTATCATATACGTGAAATGTATTTTCAGCTAGATAGTGGGCTCCAATTGCGAAAAGAGATATGGAGAATGTGAATAGTATCCAGCCTCTGTTTGTATCAATAATCTTCTGTCGAAAGATCTCTCTTTCTATATTACCATGCTCACTATGTTGATGCACCCGATGATGTTTCTCTGTTTGTAGAGCTCTATAAAGTAGATAAAACCCAACCACGATTGATAGGATAGAGAGTGTAGGGTTTTCTAGCCATGGTGGACCATGCACTATTTGTTAACTAAGTCATCCAATAAATATATTCTTTCACAATACATTTTCATCAGGTTTTGATTCGTCGTATTTGACTTAGCTAAGCAGATATTAAGAGGCTAAATCGCTAATTGTGGGTCAATACTTAGTAAGTGGAAATAATAAAGCAGAATTCTTCCCATTCAGAAGTAGCGAGTTGTCATACCTGTCGAGCATGGGAAAGTGATATGCCGATCAAACCACGAAGGAGAATCTTAGTTTGAGCTCACAAAGGAAAGACATAGAGTTGAATGGCTAAGAAGTAATAGAATTAACTGATCAAGACCAAAATCAACTAGAAATATCAAGGATCCTACAAGTTAGTTTCAGGTTGTCTTGAACAGAGAACGACTATTTCTTCTTGCTTACTACAAGGGCTCGAGAGGATTGTAAAAGATATTCTTTTGGCCATTGAATATCAAAATGTCCTCCATGAAAGGCCTGAATCAGTCGATATAAATAAACCGCGGTTGTTCACTGCATAGAATTCTCCTGAAACTTCTGGATTTGAAGCAAGGATTTCATTGTTGTTCCGCTTGGTTTGGGA
>JBPCNB010000829.1:0-1624 GCA_051001675.1 Nitrososphaeraceae archaeon
AAACAGTCGTGCTTTGGAAAAACTAGTGGTTGCAAATGATGCGGCGTTTCAGTGAATATTACATTCAAGACTGCGAACTATAGTTGCAATATTTACGCAATATTAACTTGTTACTATTAGCTCTATATAGAGTGACTGATAACATTATCCTCTATATGATCTTAAGTCGATTGCATTTACCTAATAATAGTAACAGAAAAAATTACGTGTCCTAACATGGAAACAAATACCTACATCAATTCATGCTTAGGATTTTGAAATGCCTTCTTAAGGTCATCTATGACCATTAATTGGAACAACTTCTATCTTCTGCTTTGAATTCTTGAAATAGTGTTTCCACTATTGTGGGAACACTTTCATATTTTACACAATCTTTAGTCCATGGCTTTATCTTCAAGTCTTATGAACTGGAATCCTGCCGAAGATACGGCCTCAGTGTCAAGATCAGTTTCATTTTGTGTTTTATATAACCTAGTAACAGCGACTGATTCGGGACTTGTAAAAAAATGAAGTGACGGTAGTAGAACAGGGGATAGCAACAGATAAAGTCCTAGGGGATGGAGAAGCAATTAACATCATCTTTTTTATTTTATTTTTTTGATCTAAAAAGAAAAGATAATCTACACACACCATCTCGTGATTCTATTTATGCTAGATTAGTTTTTTCAATGATTGCAGATTGTGTCACAAGATGATGATTTATCGTATCTCGTCGGTCATCATGAAGAGGAGGGGACGTGTTCGCAATATCCTGCTAAAAGGGATAAAGTCTTGTAAACAAATCTTAATTCTAACATTGCAATATTTAACATATCTCATTAAAATCCTAGTTGAAATAAAATGACATATCATTATGAGAATACTATCAAGACTCTCAAACCTTAAAGCCAACATAACCTTTCCATGTCTATTTGGTATTGCAATATTATTACAGTTGAATTTTGCACTACCAGTCACTTCGATTATAATATTTGCACAAACTCCCCCACTAATGTCAACTCCTACATCCCCTATTTCTTCAACATCTTCTCTTGTGAATAATACGACGCCTATTATAGAAATCACTTCCCATCAAGATGATCAGCGGGTTCCGGTTGGTGAACTGACAATAGAAGGTACGTCCTCAGATAATGATGAAAGTAACTGTCAAGTTTATGCTGATGTAAATGATATCACTCCAATGCAAAATGCTACAGCAGCAGGTCTTGGGGGAGCAAATGATTACTCTAACTGGACTTTTGTATACACACCAGATTATCAAGCAATTACAGAAGGAATAAACGAACTAACTGTTAAAATATCCTGTTTCGATGTCGGTCCTACTTCTATATCAAAATTTAATAGCGTAAATATCACAGGACTACCGTCGCCTGATACGTTTGCTGCCCCTGTTCCCATACCTTCAACAACAGGCTGATGATAACAATTAAGCACACGTATTAGTTTTAGATTCAAAAAGTCTGTTTGTTGTATTTGTTGTATTTGTCCTATTTCTTTCTCCGGTTTCCACTTATTCTTCTTTTAGCTGATCTTCTTCATCATCATAATCAGGTTCGTTGTTACCATTAGCTTCCCTAGTAGGCATAGCTAGTTGTTGTACTTCCATACATAGGTGACAATATAG
>JBPCNB010000830.1:0-5553 GCA_051001675.1 Nitrososphaeraceae archaeon
ATGACCAAGATAGTCTCTACAGCCTGAGTCGTTACGGGAAGTGTCACTATCATCAGAATTAGCATCTCTGGCTTGATTGTTAGTGCCGTCAACCGTTTCGACGTAGGCAACACGACAGTCCAAAAACATGGGCGGGGCACTGGTTGATGCCTTCGTTGTTAGCGCAAGTTCAAAATGGTCAGATATAGTATTTGTAATGTGCTCAATGTCTGATCCCCTATTGAACGGATACACAAAGCTTGTAGCATTAATTCCTTGTTCCTGAAGGCACTTTTTAGATTCAGATATTAAATACTCTGACCTTATTGAACTAGCTTCATCAGAGCCAACTGCATTCTTACTTTTAGCTCCTATATCATGACCTTGCTTATCTAAATCCATTATTTCATTCCAATTCATTCGATTACTAGCATTTTCTATTGAAGCCTTTTGTGCATAATTGCAAACTACATAAAACGTAGCCTTAAAACCATACTTGTCTAGTATAGGCTTGGCGTTAATGTATTGACTCTTATCTCCGCCATCAAACGTTAGAATTGCAAATTTCTTCTTATTATTGTCATAATTGCCGACATCAGCTGCTCTTTTCGCAGTTATGGAATCGGTAGGAGGATTAGTATCACTACCTTCTTCCCCCTGATGACTCTTTGTGTCATCGCTGTCTTCTGCATCTTGGGCTGAAGCGATCTGGCCATATGGCAATTGATTTACCGAGTTATTAAAAAAAACTGGTATTACAATCATTGTAATTAATGTTATCAAAATTATGCAAAATAAAATATAATATTCAGTCTGTGCAACGCTCAGTTGAAAAATCGATAACATCCAGGGGCACTCTCCTTATGTTTTGTATTTTGATAAATAAGCGTTTTTAGATAACCCGAGATGCAGTTCTTATTTTAGACAAAGTTGCCTATATCGGTAAATGCTGCGGTAATTATTTAGTCGCTTCTTGTCATGATCATTTTCACAGTAAACCATGTTTGTTTCAAATGTTTGTTGTCAGTAATTGCGGTAATAAATCAGTAATATAATTATCCTACTTTTGATTATGAGCGCTTATAGCAATTTTTTCTTTTTGTCTCTGCAATCATCATTATTGCGAATACAATAACCTAGACCTGACTTATCAGGTTGATCTCCTGAGGGATATCGGTTGAGAACTGCACCTCTAATTTGTCATATACTCTTTTATTACCCAATAAGTATCCGAAATTTTAAGGGAATAGACATATCCACGGTCACTTTCCGAGAAGGAAAATATGTAATGCTACTCTCAAGTCCATCTTATGTAATTTCTGAAATGAGAAAGCAATGATGAACACAATGTTTTCGGAACCCTATGAGAGAAGGATCATCCAAAGTAGGCCGTTAATTTCCAAAAAGAAGTCTGCAATCCCTAACTATCTGCTGTGTCTAAGTTCAAATCACAAATCCAGGGCAATTAACGGAAAAAGAAATCTCTATGCATAATTCATTCACGATCCTTCTCGAGCATAGTTTTGTTATTAAAACATTAAAGATACAATGCCTATTTATTTAACATCATTCTGCCAATGAATTGCCATTAATGTTGCAGATGTTTCTAGTCCTTCAAAACTGTCGTATTCCAATGATGCCTGCTGCTATAATCTGAATTCCGATTATCAAAAGCGCAAGTGATAGCAAAACACCTCCGAAAACAACTCCAAAGAAAGGAGATAGTAGAGTCGCTATCGATAATGCAATGGCTATCACACCGGACAACGAACTAAATATTCTCGAAGCATTATGACTTGACTTAGCCCCTATACCCTGAACTACTCTCGCCATACCATCAAATAACAGACCTATTGCCACAATTTCCAGTAAGAAAGTGTAATTCGCAGTTAGAAATGCAATCAAGCTAAAAGACGAAACTAGAACAAGAACACCAAGACCAACACTACTCCATTTTGATTTATCGAGGATTGGCGTGAAGACGCCGCTTATTATCGTTTCAATTCCTACTACGAATAAAATCACAACAAGTAAGGAAAGGGTAGCTAAGAAGGTAACTCCAGAGAAAGCAAGACCATGGATGGAGAGTGTAACAACGATTGCACCCATGGCTATTTGAGGAACGCGCACCCAACCACGTGAGGTTGCCTCATATCGTTTCATAAGTCCCTTTGAGGATTGGGTTTAGGTGGACACGTATTTATGCTTTGCATAATTGGTTGTTCGATCGAATCTAAGAGGCTCTGGAGGAAATCCCCATGTTCTCAAATTTATGAAACCTTTATACCAGATTTAGGCTCTTAAAGAAAAGAAGACCTAGCTGAGTATTGATCATAGTTCTACTCGTATTAGGTTTACACTTTCTTATTCTTAGAGCAATAATCTAAAAGGAATGGAACAAGCCCTGATATTATATTCATATATCTAGATCTGACAATATTCGTCGAAAAGTCGCATGAAAAATAAGTATTAAAGTAATTCTGAAATTATGTGGTGCGGCGGGTCGAACTGGCGCTGTACCCCTTGTGTCTACGTATAAAGACGGTTAGAGATAGAATCGTGGATTTCGTAGCGATTAGTCGCCCAAACTAAGAGCTTAAACTTGAGTAAAGATCCTTACGACATTTCTTTAGAAAATCTTTAGTCTTGTGGTTTCGTTTATTATTGTTAGTAGAATTTTAAGGATGTAAAAATGTCCAATCAATGGTTAGAAATACGAATTTCTTCATAATACCTAATAGCTGAAATTCTAAAGAAAATGGTTAATCTGTCTATTATTATAGTAGGTGTTCAGATTAGGATACAAACAGTCTTCAATATCCTACTCTCGTCAGTGCCTTATTCTAAAGATATTAAAGGCGATAGTACGAGCCAAAAGTATGCTCGTCAAAACATCTAGAGTTATTTGCTATGAAAATGCCTCGGCCTTTATTCTATTTTTATTGATACCGATATTGATAGCATCTCCAATATTACCATTTCTTTCAGAATACTCTAATATTTATGCACAAGAAGACAAAGAAGCGTCATCTCTTTCGATTGATTGCGTTAAGTATGATTCTATAGAAAAAACAATAACAATAACGTGTCATTCTGCGAATCTGACCGATGTATATAATCAACTCAGGGATCCCGAAATTCTGAAAAAGGAGACTTCAGCACCGACTGGGGCTGTTTGGCTACTAAATGCAGCCATAATAATTGAAAAAGGAGCTACGCTTTACATTAATTCAACTGACACATCATGGCTAAAAATCGTTGCAGCGGATAGAGAACTTGCAAGTCAAGCAGGAGATAACGAAGAAAACCCCATTTCAAAGGCGAATGCTATCGAACTATTTGGTAGTCTCCAAATCGATTCTGTCACAATAACTTCTTGGGATCTATCTACAAATGACTACGCGATTACTGAGGGAAAGCGGATCCTCAATGGCAATGAATACGAAGTGCAATTGGGTTCTCCGCGACCGTTCATTAGTGTAAAAGGAGAGGCGACCGGTACAACTGACATTACCAATTCTGAGATAGCATATCTTGGATATGAAGAAGGTATTGGTGAGGGTCCAGTTGTAGGACTCACGTACTTTGGTGGGAATGGAAGTATAATAAGAAATAACGACATACATCACCTTTACTTTGCATTCTATTCTAATGGAGTCAGAAATATAACTATAGAAAATAATCGTGTCCATAACAGTGGTCAATATGGTATAGACCCACACACGGGCACTCATGATATGATAATTCGAAATAATATAGTCTATGATAATGTAGGACAGGGAATAATCTGCTCTGTTGACTGTTACAATATAACGATAGAAGACAATAAAGTATTTGGAAACAAAGGAGCGGGGATAATGTTTAGTAGAAATATGCATGATTCTACTGCTCGTAATAATACAGTATTTGACGAAACTGAATGCATCTTTGTTTCAGGTTCTCATAGCAATCAGATATATAACAACACTGTTTCAGGCTGTTCTGTTGCTGGACTTTACTTAAAGGCTGGATCTACTAACAACACTCTTCATGACAATATAATTATGAATTCAAAAAGGGGTATACTTGTCAACAATGGGTCATCTGATAATATATTCTACAGGAATACACTAATGTCTAATTCCACACAATATGCAATAAGTTTAGACAATGACGATGATTATGGTAAGATTGCGGAGAGAAAAGATAGTAGTAACGCAGGCAACAATACATTTGTAGAAAATAAACTCGTTGCAGCGCCTGAAGTAACTATCAAATATCCCGCGTCGGGTCAAAATGTCCTGCCCGGTACTTTGACCATATATGGATTATCTTCTGATAACGCTACAGCATCATGTCAGGTGTCTGTTCTTCTGAATAATAAAGAGCCATACCAAAATGCCTTGGCCACCGGTCCAGAAGGAAATGACGACTATTCTAAATGGACATTTACATTCGATCCTGGATATTCTGTTCTTCGGGAGGGAGTAAACGAAATAGCCTCTAAAATCACCTGTCAGTATGAAGAAGTTAACAATGGTGCGAGTCCGACCGGCTATAACAAGATAAATGTATCAGCGATTAGGCAAGAAGAAATTGAGGATAATAATAATAATAATCAGACATAGAGTAAACTAAATTTTAACAGCAAATAATGTCGGATCTCCTAACAATATCGTTATTTCGTGCCTTTTGTATAGCCTTTGTCTGTATCATTTCAGACATTTATGGCACCTTTTCTTATTCCAATCTAAGATGTAACCCACTTGGCAGTACAAACAACTACAATCATCCCTGCGTTGCATCATGTCCTAATCTTAGTTACTTGAATCCGTTCCTCAATGACATTGTCATGATCAATCTCTGTGCATCCTACAAATAACAATCTACTAATAATATCAACGCCGACATCAATAAGAGGAAGCAAGAAGAATATAAAGTATTTCTGTCGCTAGTATTTCGATATGCCTTATCAATTTCAATTTGCTTTCTACAAGATCTTTTCAAAGAGGGTACACAATTTCTAGTGATGGAAACTGCTCTGTGTACAGTGTTATTGTATTTCAAATTGTGTACTGTATTACAACAACCTTAACTTTATTATCTAAATTAAGAAGAATAGCGGCATGTTTCATCCTGAGCTCATATGATTGATCACTTTCAATCTGCGATTTGGCAACGTTACGAGAGTTGATGGAAGATACTATAGGATACTAGGAGCTAGAATAGTATCATATGTAATATGCCTTCCAAAGTTATACTTGTATGGCTAAATCCAGCTGTGACAGCTAAAAAAATTATATGAGACTTCGAATTGAATAAATATACAAGTTGAATTTTGGAAAAATTCTTGTTCCTTATGAAGGTTCATACTTATCGGATAAAGCCTTTGAGTATGCAGTAGATTTAGCTAATATGAATAGTGATAAGAATAAGCTGAAAACTGAAATAATATTGCTGCATGTGGTGCCTGAAATTCCAATATCAAATCTGCTCTTTGAACGACCAATTCGTACTAAAAAAAGCAAAGGAGTCGTTAATCTTTCGGATTACGTCAAAGAATTATATCAGCAGATTGAAGAAGGAATGAGGGAA
>JBPCNB010000831.1:0-2010 GCA_051001675.1 Nitrososphaeraceae archaeon
CAGAACTTAATTCTGTAATATAGATGAGAACCTGTTTGCCATTACCAAGGCCTAGAATAATGATCGGATATATTTAGAGATGTAGCAATGAGTATCTCGATGGCCAATAATGTTTTAGATTCAAATCACGCTTTACTTGCCAGCATACTTTATCCTTAGTTCATGCCTGAATAATGCGAAAATTTGATACGACATCTAACTATACCACAGTCTTCTGTTTTGGATAATTTTGCAATTGCGAAATGAAACACTATAAGGGGTGCAAACACGATCAACGTCAAAACTGCAAGACTGTAGTTATGAAGGTATACCAAATAGGAAGTTATACCTATACATGTCATTATTTCAATCCAAGTGCAAGTACAAAGTTGCAAACCAATATATTTTAGGTCCATATGAATCTAAATACAATATGGTCATGGTGTTAATTACTCTTTTTCCAAATTCGATCCAAACTAACCGAAAAGTATTCTGACTTTGGTTTTACAGAATCACTTATGGCCCTCGAGCATTTCATCACTAACTCCATAAATTATGGTCTGGTTATCTCTGATCTGAGAATGCCCGACATGAATGGGTTTGATTTTATTAAAGGCGTTAGGCAAATAAAATCTGAAGTGAAGGTTTTCTTAATGACTGCCTTTGTAGTAGAGGACGATTCAGATTTTACTATGAGATTCAAGTCCTACAATATTGATGGCTTTATCCAAAAGCCGTTCTCGATAAGGCAACTGAATAATATGGTAAAGAATTGAATGTAAACGACAGCTTGTTCAAAGAAATGGAGCATGTCAAGGCTAATACTCTTAGATGATACCCATAGATTGAAATACAATAGAGAAGGAAATACGGTATGGCTGACACATTCTGACTAACGGATCTTTCTTATATGGAAACGCTGAAAGTATTCAACAAGAACTAAATAATACCGCATTTGGTGCTCATCATCTAATAGTATATCCTGACTTGGCCACATTAAGAAATGTATATTCTCATTACATAAATGCTGCTTTGAATGTAAAAAATGAAACTGTCATTGTTTTGCCCTTCTTTGAAACTACGGATACTGTAAGGCGTGCGCTAAGACAAGGCGAGCTTGATATAGATGTAACAAAATACGAAAATCAGCAGTCCATCCTATTAATGGATTCATTAAAGGGATACCTTGGTTCCCCGGAAGGAGTCTGGCCGCTTATAAGGCAAGCAATAGAGCATGCCAAAACATCAGGAAAAAAAGGTGTATCGGTCTTTGGCGACATGGGATCATTCTTTTATCACCATAAGGATAATGAGCTTGTGGACTATGAATTATCTCTACCGTCCAAATATGATGGTAATCTGAAAACGTTTTGCTTGTATAATAAACGAGAATTTGATTTAAGGCTTACAGAGCAGCAAAGGCAGAAGTTGCTAGAACATCATGGAAAGAACTTGATAATAGCGGCCTCTTAACAAGATTGTGAGGAAGTAAATCGCAGGAGACCCAACTGATCGAAGGCCAAATACCACAGTTGAGCCTAGGGCTTTACCTGCGGCATGAGACAATGATTTCAGCCCCGCTAGCTATCTGAAATATTGCACCAAAGTATATTGCAAGGGAAGTAAGTATACTTATTCACTCTAATAATTTTCTAGTAAATATACTATGTGTATAATACTGATTTACTACAATGAGATAATCTTTACGAAGACGAACTAGTATGAAATTGTTTGTATTTTTATATATCTGAAAGACATCATCATTTGATATCAATGAAACACAGTATAGTTTCCACACTCTTATTGACATTAACGATTGCTCTTACGATAACAACAACTTCCACTAATCCCAACATGGCGTTTGCTATAGAAAACTACTTGCAGTTACGATCAGCTAATGTTAACCACCATAGTGGGGATATAAACGTGGATATACGAACAGGAGGCGATATCCCTTCAGAAAAAGGTAATAGTGGATTTGGATATGCTGTGCTAACTGATGTAGGAGATGAGTTTGTAAATAATGTACTT
>JBPCNB010000832.1:0-1888 GCA_051001675.1 Nitrososphaeraceae archaeon
ATTTATAAAAAGAAGAAAGCTGTCTTTACCATTGGTTTAATGCTTTTTGCAGGTCTATTAATGTTACACAATATAATTGCAGTTTATGCTTATTTTATGATGGAACCATTGTATGCTGAAGCATTAATTCCATATTTCTTAGCTATACATGTAGCAGAACTGGCAGGCATATTGGTATTACTGAGAATTACTTTATTGTAGAATTAATTAATCAACTGATATTAGTGAATGTAGTTTGTAACCAAAAACTGAAAGATAGTCGTATAGCTTCCAGTAATCCTCAGTTTTTATTTATTATATACCATATACTATATCCACAATCTTTTTATTCTTATTTTCGAATCAAGGATTTGTTACGTATAATAACTTGTTACTTTGAACTTTTTATCCTTATTCCAAAATCTAATCTAAAGTTAATGTTCATTTTGCAAACCATTTTTATGTGCCTTATTTTTTAACATGTATACCAGATATCCCATCTTTCATGTCGATTTTTCATGCCTAGAAATTATGACCACTTTCGAAATGGTTCTGTTTACTTCTGAGATAAGTTATTTGATATAAATGTATATTAACAAAAAAGACAAAAAAGAAAGGAAGTTCGTTTCGCTTTTACAAGAAACGAAATACAATTGGGCAGTTGACGATACTACCAGTTGAGCCGAACTGTGTGCCGTTAGGACCTGTGACCCATCCTTGGTTAACAAATCCCAATATTTGGAACTCCTCGGTCAGACGTGAACGATAGTTGTTGTCGATAGCTTGTTTTGTCCATTCACCTAAATTGACGTCCCATAAAGGACTGTAGTCCAATGCAATAGTGGGCACACCACCGAAGACATTTAATGGCGAGCTAGCATTATCCATCAATACACTGTTGAGGCCTTGGCGCTGGGGGTTGTTTTTACCTGTTGGACCATTAGCAAATGCGAAGAGGCGTTCTATGGCACTGAAGGCACTGTCGTCTCTACCTATCGGGATTTCTCTGAGTTTAGGAGCGACAGTCGCTATTTCAAGTGTAGCAGTCGTAGGGTCACTAGCGTCTAAGCTCATGTATAGCACAGGACGAGCAAAACTAAAGCCAGAGACTGCCTTAAGAGTCACAGTCATATCTTCAGGGCAAATTTTTACTACTTTGTCATGAACAAGACTGTGATCAGGATTGCCGTTGCAAAACGATATGTCTTGGGCGTCGACATCATATGCAACTATTGGAGCATTGTAGATATGGTTACCAGCGTTTTGGACTCGCACAACAGGAGTATAATCACTATCGCCTACCGAACCTGGTTTGGCTACCTGGGGTGGGAATGCATTAGGCGCATCTCCTGGGACTACAGTGCGATTAGGCGCAAAATCAACAGTTCCTGCATTGAAAGTTAGAGTTGCATTTTTTTCAAGCGCTGCGACACGTGCTCCCTTGCCTACATCTGAGTAAGCTAGCTTGGGTGAAAAATTAAGACCCAATGCTTCAGCGTTGCCTTTATCAGTAGTATCTGTAAGAACATACCATACATTCTTTCCTGCACCAGGACCAGAAGAATTTCCCGTTATTTGACCTTTATAGAGCGGTAAGGTAACTGTGCTTGCGTTCAAGTCAACTTGGGCTGCCTTGAGCAGTTTAACTGGACCTATAAGTTTCGGGTCAACCTCAGAGGGGAGAGGACCGAAGTAGGTAAGGGGAACGTCAGTTCCAATTGATGGTGGGGCTGGCTGGGCATCGTCGTCTATCTCTTGTGCTTTAACTATCTGTGTTTGAAACAATGAGGTCGTTGCTATTGTCACTGCAAATATTGCAGCAATTGAAAATCTTATGACCTTTTCTGATTTTGATTTCATCAATCTCAGGTTTCAATATATCCAGTATAAATGAATATTTCCAAATTAG
>JBPCNB010000833.1:0-1487 GCA_051001675.1 Nitrososphaeraceae archaeon
GCTCTAAAAAATTGTTGTTGTTCTACAATCTGTTTGCATTGCTGCGGATTATCTGTAATGCCGTCATTCCCTTTTCAATGCATTGTTGTTGGCACAAGATATGCATCAATAGTAACATAGAAAGTCCACCTAATTCCATCTACATGACGGAGTTCATTAACAATATCAATGAGTTGCTTGCAATAGTGAAGGTTATCATTTTTAATTTCAGTTATGCGTCTTACCTTTATTCTGTTATTCCTTGCCTTGTTTATGGATTCTTTATTGTTTCAATATCTAAAGCTAAGCTAGGACGTGAACTGTCTATACAAGCATTAATTTTGTTATTAGCGTTAGAAATGAATTCTAAAACAGTATGGACTACTCTGTCATTGCCACGAATAATCTCTATAGTATCCATAAAATTAAGTAGATTTATCTTGTTATAACGATAACTAAAATTACAAGACCGTAGTAGACTAAATCTTGAGTAGATCCTTTCTTGAAACTATGACTCCTTAAATTTTTATATACAAGGTATTAGCCAAACTAGTCAGTACTAGTTTTTTGGTCTTTCTAATATCTTTTTATCATATATCCATAAATAAGCGTATTTTTTAATCATATTGGTATCTTTTTACGTGCTGGAAAATAAGGTTGCAATAGTCACTGGGGCAAGTAGTGGTATAGGATATGCCACGTCTTTAAAATTATCAAAAGCTGGCATAAGAGTAGCAGCTGGAGCAAGGCGCACAGACAGATTAAAAGACTTAGAAAAACAAATTATCAAAAATAATGGAGAAGTCTTTATTCAAAAACTCGATGTCACAAGCAAATCAATTTGCGATTCAATGGTTAATGCCGTAGTTAAAAAATGGGGAAAAGTTGATATTTTAATTAACAATGCTGGTTTAATGCCACTGAGTTATTTCAAAAATGGCAAAGTAGAAGAATGGGAACAGATGGTTGATGTAAATATCAAAGGAATCCTATACTGCACCTCTGCAGTAATTCCATATATGTTAGAGGAAAAATCGGGACACATAATCAATATCTCCTCGGTTGCAGGGAGAATAGTATTCGCTGGAGGAAGTGTCTACTGTGCGACCAAACATGCCATTACTGCATTTAGCGAAGGATTAAGAAAGGAACTAAGTCCGAAGTATAATATACGGGTTACATGTATTGAACCAGGGGCTGTTTCATCAGAACTATTGGAGTCAATAACAGATGAATCTATGACAGGATTTATACAAGCTACGAAGAATATGGAAACATTACAGGCAGATGACATAGCAAATGCGATTTTATATACAATACAAGCGCCAAATCATGTTAGTGTCAATGAGATATTGATTAGACCTACCGCCCAAGAAAGATAATAACCCCCTTTTTACGATGCAGAAGTTTCTTACGTTTTTAACCTTCATACTGTGTATTCGATGAGTTTGGTCCAAGTTTCAACCTATGTATTCTCCAAGTCTAGCCGTCCATGTATATAATTAAGT
>JBPCNB010000834.1:0-1300 GCA_051001675.1 Nitrososphaeraceae archaeon
ATCGTTCTAGCCTGTCTAGATGCTTGGCCCGTTTGCTTGACTGTGTCTATTCTTATGCTCTTCTTGTCCTTCGTTACTTTTCTTCTCTTGTTTGTCTTGATTATCTTCTTTGTGTTGATTTGTTTCACCAACAAACTCATTATACTGTTCTTTTGTCATCAGTTGCTCAAACTCTTGTAAATTGGATGGTTTTATTTTTGCGATCCATCCTGATTCATAAGGAGACTGATTTATCAATTCAGGATGTTCCAACAATTGTTCATTGACTTGTACAACTTCTCCGCTAATAGCGCAATATATATCAGAAGAAGCCTTGACGGAATCAATTATGGCCATTGCCTGCATTTGGCTAAACGCTGCCCCTACTTTTGGCAGCTCCACTGAAACTATATCTCCAAGCTGTTTCTGAGCGAAATCCGAAATTCCCATTGTTGCGATCCCCTCCTTGACTATTAGCCACTCGTGTTCTTTTGAAAATCGTATCTCCTCTTTTACACTCACTATACATCTGCTTTATTATCCTCAGAATATGTTACTTTCGTTTATAAAAGCGAGTTGTTGGAGTAATTTTGGCTTCATACATTTTACCCCCAATGTCTATCTCAATTACTCTATCAGCGGACACATTTAGAGGTACTGAGCAAAATCCAATCGACTTTTTTAGCGTAGGAGAATAGCTCCCACTTGTTACAAGACCCGCGGTCTGTCCATCAATATGTACGTTATTTCCATGTCTTGCTATCCGCTTTTCTAGAACTTCAAATCCCACCAGCTTTTTAAAAATGGGTCGACTAACGAGTGCCTGCTTTCCTATAAAACTAGGTTTTTCCAATTTTACCGTCCATTTAAGGGGAACCTCCAAAGGGGTAGTTGTGTTATCCATGTCACTACCATATAGCATGAGCCCTGCTTCTAATCTCAGAGTATCGCGCGCTCCTAATCCAGCGGGTTTTATGTTAAATGGTGCCCCTATCTGAATAAGCTTTTCCCAAATATCAATTCTTGAGGAATCAAAAAATAACTCAAATCCATCTTCGCCTGTATATCCTGTTCTTGAAATTATCAATTCATTTTTTCCTTCTTGTTCCTTTTCTTTGGGTTCAAGCTCTGGTTCTTGTTGTTTAAAATGCTCTCCGTTCTCCTTCTGCTTCTCCACATCATGTTTTTTATCTGCGCTATCCTGTCCAAAGTCGGAAATGTTTGTTTTAATAAGATCGAATGGTTTCAGATCTTTGAAATTTAAATCAGGTAAGGCCTGTTGAAGTACATCTTGAGCACGAGGACCTTGTAAAGCTAATAG
>JBPCNB010000835.1:0-3914 GCA_051001675.1 Nitrososphaeraceae archaeon
ATAGCAATGCCGTTAATGATCAGCCAGAGGAACCAGAGGAAGGGGAGGAACAAGAAGACCAACTAACTAACTAACTTACCTATTAGGTAGTAGGTAAGTAGGTCATATCATGTTATGATATGTTACGACATGTCATTCATTTATCTTTTATTAAACATATACAAACTTCAATTTATCGTTGAAAGTGTAGTTAAATATTTTGATGCAAAATTTGCAAGGATATGGCTAGTTGATAGAGAAAGAAAGTATTTAATACTCAAGTTTAGTGCAGGGAAATACAAGAATATTGATGGAGAATTTTCCGAAGTACCTGTAAATTCCGATAAGATAGGACCAATAGTGAAAACAAAAAAACCAACAATTACAAATGATGTTGTAAACGACCCTAGAATAAGATATCCTGAGTGGGCAAAAAAGGAGAAGCTGAAATCTTTCACAGGATATCCTCTCATTTCCAAAGGCCAACCTGTAGGTGTTCTTGGGATGTTTAGTGAAAAAAAACTTAGCCCAGCAGATTTTGAGATTCTAGGAGTATTTTGTGATCAAGTTTCCCAAGAGCTTTCATCTTTCTTTAGCGCGGCGGAATTTTTGTCTATCAAATAAGTATTTCTCTTTACACAGTCTATTTTTCTAATACTTGGAGTCAAGTCCTTCTTGTGTTTATGTGTGCTGTAAAAGTAAATCTTTAATGAACTGTTGTCTACTCGAAAACCCATCCGTTAGACCTGATTTTGAGTTTGATAACTTTATATCTGGTCTGCAACATAGTAACAATTACGATTTACCTACCCAATCCTATAGCACCTTTCATTATTTCCGAAAAGGAACTTTGTGGGATAAAAACTGTTTCATAATCAAAATTTATCTTCCGATTAGGAAAGTTTGTCAGGTAATTCATTTCCGGCGTGAATATTACGCAGTTTAACCTATAGTACATAGAGAAACAAAATGAAATTGGAATATTTTGAAATAGACCGCGTTATTGAAGAGCTCTCAAGGAGCTATGCTGCTCCTTGCACAACTACATGGTTTAAAGTATCAGAAGACAAAAGGCCTTCTATAGAAGAGTATAGAAAAAAGGTAATAGAATATATGAAGCATTTTGAGCATATTCTTTCAAACTATTATCCGAACACTGCTCAGAAAGAGCAACTTACAGATTATGTTAAAAAGGGTTTACAAAAGGCAATTTATAGCATAAATGTTGGAAATGACAAGGAAGTCGAAAGACGTTACAGATACTTTGTCGATTACGAATAAGCAACAAATAAGATGAGATAAAAAAATGGTTGATTTTCATGCCCTGGCAATACCTGCCATCATTGTTCTACTTGTAGGTGGAGCAATTAGTTTCTTTATGGCTTTTAGTTTTTATCCTGAAAAACATGTCAATGTAAAGATAAATGGGGAATGTTACGAGTTTTTAAATAACGCGTATACAAAGTATAAAAAATTGCAGGAAGAAAAATTATCAAACTATTCTTCTGATCTATTTTCAACTTATATGGATTCATGGTATAACTATGCCAATGTATGTAGTACTATGTATACTGAATTTACTAGAAATACATCAAAAATGGCTGAATACTGGTTAGACTCATTCTCAAAATTTTGGTCAGGACAATATAAAGTTAAAGTAAAAGTAGAGTAGTTTGTATCAGCTATGTTTGCACCCCCCCACAAGATAATTTTAGCCCAATAGACGTCATAAGATTTGGATAAATTAAAATATATTATGCCACAGATACCTATGAATTAGCTAAATGACTTGTGAAGCATTACTTATAGGAGGAATTGCAGGATTGGCTTTAACAGCAGGGGCTTTGGCGTTTCAATCCTTAACTAACGATAAAAAGACAGGGGAAAAAGCAAAGGTAAAAGAAGGGAGTCTAGCTGCCATGACTACTAATCTTTAACAGCTGAGATTTGAAAGATTAGCCCACTAATTCAAAATCAATATCAGTTCCCACGCTGACATTATGTCTTTGAGTAATTCCTGCTGCTGTCTCCAACACAAATTGTGAATCTCTGCTTGGACTATAGCTGGTACAGGTAAAAACTGAGATACAGGGCTCAAGCCTTTTTTCTATATGAACTACCTTGCCATCGCTATCCAACCATATGATATCAATTGGAAATTTCATATCCTTCATCCAAAATGAATGTTTAGCAGATTCCTCAAAAACAAATAACATTGCTTCATTTTCTTTTAATTTATCCTTAACGGATAGGCCTTTTTCCCTTTGTTCGCTTGTCAATGCCAAATCTGCAGTCATGTTAAATCCATCAATAGTAACGTTCGATTGTATATATCTGTCCTTGGGTGCATTCTCTATCTCTTTGAGAAAATTTGTATTATTATTAGGCCCTTCTGCTCTTGCTGACGATGCAGTAAATACATGACTGCTGAGAATAGGAAACATCCAAACAATTCCTATAACAGCAGCAATAATAAAAGCTGGCGCACTTACTGAGGCAAATATTATTGTTCTACCCACAGCATTGGTCTTTATTAGGATAATAATTTATAGTATACGTGAATAAGCTGAACAAACTGAAATTCCATAAGGATTATCCAACTCTTCAATAAATGCAATTTCAGATAATGGTTTTCTTGCTCTTGCTTTAAGCGCTTTTTCATTTAGTCTATCAGGTAACACGGTATGTGTGTCTTGATAATCTATTGCAATCAAAATACCTATTTCATAATCTTCAATTTATTGAAAACTTCTCTAGCCTTTCGTACATCAAAGCCACCCATTTCATGCATAATCAATCCTTGGTTAAATGCTTCAAGAAACATGTTCTCATTTGCTGCTCCTAAATCATAAAAATGAAGCTATTAAGGATTCCAATGTCAGAATAGGTTCTTTTTGTTATCAGGGGATCGGATAGAAAAATCAGAATTTGGTACAAAATGATGAGTCGAAAGATAGTCAGTCTGCCATGGATCCATTGGTTCATTTATACTTCATAATGAATCCTCGGGGAAAGTAGTCAGTTATTACTTGACAAAGCTTTTTTCATAACAATTTGATGAGGTTCAATTCCCCCTCCAGAAATGGTGGTAATAACTTTGTCAGTAGATGTATCGACTACGGATACATCATTGCTCTTCATATTACTGATATATGCTATTTCTCCATCTTCGCTAAAAGCAATGCCATGTGGTCCCTTCCCGACAGGTATTGTACTTTTTATTACCTCAAGATTTCTTAGATCTATTTTAGACACAGTATCCTCTCCTAGATTAGTTACGTACGCAAACAGTTAATTTGGAGATAACTTAACGTATTCCGGGTTTTTTCCAACTGGAATTGTTTTAATGATTTCGTGTTTTTGGCTATCAATAACTGAAAGTGTATTACTGTGCATATTTACTATAAACAATCTAGACCCATCATTTGTAAAAGAAAGACCATGAGGTGTGACTCCTGAATCTATGTTTTTAATTACTCTATTCTCTGCCAGATCTACTACAGAAATTGGACTCCACAGATTAGCAACATAAAGTATTCTTCCATCAGACGGCCTTGCCTCTACATATTCTGGACCAGATCCAACCTTTATTTCATCTTTTATTGCATTGTCTTTTATGATTAGTACTTTGCCACCGTATACATCTCCTACGTATAGAGTATCGCTAAATTCTGCAACACCATGCACGGCTACATCGCCTCCTTCAGTACCAGTACTGCCACTACTATCTGTCTCAGCAGCAGCTGTTTCTCCTGCTCCTTCACTGCCAGCTCCACTTTCTCCAGCCATTTGACTTTCCATTGGATTTAATGCCATTCCCATCATAGACATCATAGATGTAAAAAACAAGACATTCATAATTCCAGAGAATAACATAAATGGCATCCATGATCTATTATTGTCAGACTGCATATAGCTTTGAAGTTGAGTAGTAT
>JBPCNB010000836.1:0-4113 GCA_051001675.1 Nitrososphaeraceae archaeon
ATTATATTCTTTATCTTTGGATCATCCAAATAGTCCTCAACCTCTATTTTTCTAATTTTCAGGTCCTCGCACAATGCAATAGCATGACTTCGAATTTCACGCAGGTCAACATAATTCCTATCTTTCACGCGCATGGTGATTGCAATTGCGAGTAAGGTAATGACTTGATTCCTAGATAATTCCCGGATTTGCTCCAACGTAAGCGAAGGGTGTATTTGACTATCGACCTTATGGATATGTTCTAAAGTGATTACGCCAGTACCGTCTGATTCTGCAAGGTTGCCAGCATAAAGAAGCAATTCCAGAGAATATCTGATGTCGCCTTTAACAACGGGGGAAATAGTTATCTCTGAGACTTTGTCTATTAGATCAGATCCTACGACCCTGGGACGGAAAGCCTCAGAGCATCTTTTAGACAATATGTCACCAACCTGCTTAAGAGTATACATTGGAAATTTTATAGGGACTCTGCCCAGGCTGCTTAATTCAGCTTGGTCCAGCCTTGAGTAGAATTCCGTGGTTCTAGCAATGAATATCACGCCTTTTGTGTAGCATGGATTCTCAGGATCGAATTCATTCAGCCTGGTAAGGTCATATATAATCCCGCTATCTTTGGTGATTTTTATCAAATAATCAATTTCATCGAGCACTATGAATGCAAAGATCTTATTTTCAAGAAGATATCGCAGCAAGTATCTCAGCATTTCTTCTGCACTTAATCCTTGCGCCGGCAATTCTGGCGCAATCTTTTCCAAGATAAATCTATATATTGCATACTTGTTGCCCCCTTGCAGTTTCAGATTTACGTATGCAGTTCTCATCTTTAGCCTATTCTTAGCGAACTGATCCTGAAGGATTCTCATAGTAGATAAGACCGTTGACGTCTTTCCGATCCCTGCAGGACCGACTATCTGCATTATTGTAAGAGGAAAGCCCTCAGGCGAGGTGAACGAGTCACTAAAGGTGTGATAAATTTTTTCTATTTCTTTTTCTCGATGTGGTAGTTCCTTTGGTATATATCTTGGTGACAATTTAGACCTGTCAAGGAAAATAGCACTCTCAGGCATATGGCGGATAGATAGGATTGCGTGTGATATTATATTAATTATCCTAGTATTCACCTATGAAATGAGAACACATGATCAAAACGAAGTTACATTTAAAGCCGAACCTAAGGTATAACATGTAATGTAATGGTATATCAAAGTAGGTTCTCGAGACCAAATTATAGTTTAAAAATCCTAGCCGATAATTCATTCCGATCTGTAAATGAAGGAGTATATGAGGTCGAAAACTCACATCAGCGCAGCCACGAATGTATAGGTATTAAGAAATCAATCCTAAAATGCAGCCATATACCACTGATCACAGAAATTAAACTCTCGTCTCCCAGCATAGGAAGACTCAACTCTTCCCTAAGTGAAGTGGATATTACCTCTGCAGCTTGTGATATGGCAAGTAACGGAGCAACTGCATTGTCCATCGTAACCCAGCCAAACCTATTCGCCGGCTCTATCAAACATTTAACTTCTGTCCGCAAGTGTGTAGCAGTGCCAATATTGATGAAAGATATAGTCGTCAGCGAGATTCAGATTGAGTGTGCGAAGAAGATCGGTGCAGACTGTGTTCTATTAATCAAGTCGATTTTTGATCAAAATCTCGCTGAAGGCAGCATCGAAAAGTTCTCAGCCTTAGCTAGATCGAAAGGCCTATCCACTCTGGTTGAGGTACATTCAGAGAACGAGTTCAAGGAAGTATTGGAGGACTCTGAGGGTTATGACTTAATAGGTATTAATAACAGAGATTTGAATACACTTGAAATAGAACTAAGCGTGACAGAGAGGCTACTAAAAAAATACAATAAGGGCAAGAATGTAATTGTTAGTGAAAGTGGCATAAGCTCATCTGAAGAGATCATATTCTTGAAACAAGCAGGCGCTGACGCTTTTTTGGTCGGGACTAGTATCATAGAATCAGGTAACATTGCTTCGAAAGTTTTTGAATTATGTCGATCTTTCTAGAATTCTTAATCACTTAATATGTCCTACTAGGAACAATGAAGGAGACCATATTTGGACAACAGTTTCCATGACTTAGGCAAATTTGGAAAATACGGAGGAAAATTTATTCCGGAAACCCTAGTACCAGCAATTAATGAATTGGAGTCGGCTTATGAGAGATACAAGAATGAACCATCATTCATTCAAGAGCTAGGATATTATCTGACAAAGTTCGCTGGTCGGCCCACTCCGCTGTATTTCGCAAGAAATCTGACAGAGTACCTTGGGGGATCAAACATTTACTTGAAACGAGAAGATCTTTTGCATGGAGGGGCGCATAAAATCAATAATACCTTGGGCCAGGCGTTATTGGCAAAAAGGATGGGCAAAAAGAGGGTAATTGCAGAGACCGGTGCCGGCCAGCATGGCGTCGGGACTGCGATTGCATGTGCTGCACTTAAGTTGCAATGCGAAATATACATGGGCGCCAGAGATATGGAAAGACAAAAACCGAATGTTTTTAGAATGAAATTACTAGGCGCAAAGGTTCACGCCGTCAAAACCGGTTCAAGTACTTTGAAAGATGCCATCAATGAAGCTTTGCGTGACTGGATAAGTAGTGTTCAGGAAACTTACTATCTGATTGGATCGGTGGTTGGACCCCATCCTTATCCTACGATGGTTAGAGACTTTCAAAGTGTAATAGGATCTGAGATAAAAACTCAGATACACGATTATTCTAGCCGATTACCGGATGTCATTGTTGCCTGTGTAGGTGGAGGTAGCAACGCCATTGGTTCATTTTATCAATTTATAGATGATAAAGCCGCATCTTTGATTGGAGTTGAAGCAGGAGGAAAGGGCTTAAAATCGGGGCAGCATTGCGCCAGCTTGTTGGCTGGTTCCGAAGGAATCTTACATGGGATGCAGACATACATCTTACAAAATAGAGATGGACAGGTCTCCCGTACTCATAGCATATCGGCTGGTTTGGATTACCCCGGCGTAGGCCCTGAGCATGCTTATCTTAAAGACACCAAAAGAGTGAGGTATGTTGAATGTGTTGACCGATTGGCCGTTGATGCCTTTGTAAAACTGTGCGAGCTGGAAGGCATTATTCCTGCATTAGAGTCCTCACATGCGATTGCATACGCGATGAAGCTGGCTAAACGCGGCGATAAGAACGAAAATATTGTTGTAACCTTATCTGGAAGAGGTGACAAAGACCTTGGAATAGTTCTGCGTTACCTCCAAAGGGAACGGGCACTAAAAAACGATGTTCGCAAGTAAGCTAGAAGATAACCGAATTTATAAGAAGTTTCTTGAGTTATCATCAAAAAAGCGGCCTGCATTGATTTGCTATATTGTGGGCGGGTATCCGATGCTTGGAAGTACTGAAGAAATTGTAAGTTCTTTGGTAAACGCAGGAGCGGACATTATAGAAATCGGAATTCCGTTTTCAGATCCCATTGCAGATGGCCCTACAATACAAGGGGCATCTAATATAGCTCTAAGAAATGGAATAACACCTCAAAAGTGTTTGCACGTTTGTAGTCAATTGAGGAAGAAATTCCCAGACTTACCCTTACTTGTCATGACATACTCCAATATCGTCTTTAGAGCCGGCGTAGCAGAATTCATGAGGATGTCAAAAATACAGGGGGTTGATGGATTTATCCTCCCAGATATGGAAATTGGTGAATCCCAAGAGTATGTGAAGGTAGCATCTGAACTTAACTTGGCGACAGTCTTCCTTGCCTCACCCAACTCTGACGAGTCTCGAATAGAGAAAATATTGGCCGTCTGTTCAGGATTTTTGTATGTCGTATCAATATATGGGACCACCGGATCAAGAGTGAGTTACGAAGCCTATACATTTCAAAGTATTAGGAAGATCAAGAAAATCACACACGGGAAGATTCCAATAGCTGTGGGATTTGGAGTCAGCCAGCCCGATCAGATAACCTCAATTGTAAAGGCCGGCGCCGATGCAGTAATTGTCGGTAGTGCGCTCATCGACAAAATTAAGGTTTCAGCTAACAACAAATTAATGCTAAACGAGTTACAAACTTTCGTTAAACAATTAAAAGATGCTTGCAGGAAAGTACAGACA
>JBPCNB010000837.1:0-4971 GCA_051001675.1 Nitrososphaeraceae archaeon
AGAAAGTACTACGGCTTTTGCGGTGGTGTGCTTTCGTTTACTTGTTTATTGATGGCTTCCGCCATAAAATGATTGCTGACGTTTACTTTAACGGCGCATATGTCTGGAATTTTATAAACATTGTCTCTGACGTCTTGGGCTATCTTGAAGCCAAAAACTGCCGGGCAAAACGGACTAGTTAAGTGCAAATCTATTGATACCCTATCGGAATCAATTTTTACGTTATCAATTAATTCTAGCTCCATTATTGACACACCTATTTCCGGGTCTACGATCTTTGTTAGCTCATCGAAAATTTGCTTTCTAGTATTTTGAAGATCCTGAACCATATAGTATAGGGCCGCCTATTGGTATTTAATCATTGTCAGTCACTGTAACTATGCGTTGGCTCAAAAAATTCCCGATAAGTTGATTTTGTGGCTTGGTTATAATATTAAAATAAAACTCCCTGAATTCTCTACTTGTGTATAGGTCGAGAACAGGGGAATCTTTGGACAAGGATGCATTTGAGTTTCTTTCTTCAGCCGAAACAGATAGTCATTTGCTATACTATGATATTTTGGGGAGCGAAGCTCACCTTATTATGCTGCATGAAATAGGAATTTTGGCACCTTCTAACTTAGAAAAGCTTTTGTCTGGTTTGGAGAGGATTAGGGAGAACCCGAATATTTTGTCGACAGAGAAATTTGAAGATATACATGAATGTGTTGAGGCGCAGCTAATATCGGAATTGGGCTATGAAGTAGGAGGCACGTTACAAACTGCTAGATCTAGAAACGATCAGGTGATTCTTGATATTCGCATGATGGTTAGAGACTTTACTAATAATACATCACAAGCAGTTGTCCGGTTCATTAGTGCGCTGCTGTCCAAATCCAAGGATAACTTTCATTCCATTATGCCGATGTATACGCATCTTCAACAAGCACAACTCGGAACATTTTCTCATTTTCTTTTATCTTATGTAGACACTCTGTTCAGGGACCTCGATAGATTAAATGGGATGTACAATAGGATAAATAACTCTCCTTTGGGGGCGTGCGCGATAGGCGGCACTAGTATTAATATAAACAGAGAGAGGACAGCCTCGTTGCTGGGATTCAAGGGTGTGATAAACAATTCTATTGACGCAACATCTTCTAGAGATGATTTAATCGAATTCGTGTCGACGCTTAGCATTCTGATGCTGAATTTGTCCCGTATAGTTGAGGATTTCATTTTATGGAGTACAATTGAATTCGGTTATGTTGAAATTCCAGATAAATATTCTTCGACTTCCAGCTTGATGCCACAAAAGAAAAATCCTGATACACTTGAGTTAATAAGGGCCAAAACTGGCATGGTCTCTAGCAACCTCTTCGCAATAATGTCGATAATAAAGGGTCTTCCCTCTGGGTACAGCAGGGACCTCCAGGAAATAAAACCGGGGATAATAAACTCAACCTGCACGGTTCTTGACAGCTTGGTCATACTTGCCGGCCTAGTTGTGAATCTCAAAATAAACAATAAGAGGATGAAGGAAGCAGCAGACAACAGCTATGCTATTTCAGTTGATATCGCAGAAAGACTCGTTATTGAAAAGCGCATCTCTTTCAGATCTGCTCATATTATTGTGGGTACTCTAGTGAAAAGAGCGGTAGCACAGGGAAACATTCCGCTGTCTAAATTAACCGAACATGAAATTCGTAGTGTGTTGGTAAAAACGGATTTTCAAATTGAACCCCGTGAGTTAGTCGCGATAATCCAAGACACGACTCCTGAAAGATCCATAGAGTCAAGGCTCTCATTGGGGTCTCCTTCCTTACACCAGCAACAAGAAAACATTAGTCTTAGAGACGAAAAAAAAAGAAGACATGAGGAGCAAATTTCAGAACGAGAATCAGATGTTGCCTCAGCCTTTTCTTGTCTATTACAGATAGTCAACAATTTCAAAAAAGTCGGGCAGAGCGGACAAACTGGTTTATCCCATTGAGTGAACTCCTCTACGTCTTGTTCTATTGAATTAGGCAGCTGCTCTTGCTAATCCAAACCCTTAATTTCAAATATCTGTGACTATAATTAAAGTAGACGCTAAGATCGTCAGGATTGAAACAAAAACAGACTACTAGCCCGGCCCAGATTCGAACTGGGGTCAAAGGCTCCAAAGGCCTCTATGCTTGGCCGCTACAATCGGCGGAACAGAGTCGATCCTCCACCGGGCTTCCCGGGCATTTCTGATACATTTTACTATCATTATAATGTTATGCATCTCTGCTCAAAAGCAGTACGAGCTTTTCCGTTGGGTCTTCCATTTTTTCTATGACACGCGTCGCTCGTTTTAGCTGCTTCTGAGCGTAGTACTGATCTGTAGCCATCTTTCTTGTTATCTTTTCTAATGCTTCGGGACTTGAAGCTTTTTCAGCTAGTCCACGAGATACAAGGTATTTTTCCACGTAAAAGCTGACAGGGGCTATCGAAATCGTTGGTTTACCCAGGAGAGCAGCTTCAGTAGTCATGGTTCCTCCAGCGCCTATAAAAATATCAGACTGAGATATCAGGGCGACACCGTCTATGACATTAGAAATTACATTCGCTTTATCAAGATACCTAGCTGAAATTTCCTTTCTTTGGTCTTCATATCTGCACAAGATACAAAAATTCGCAACGTCGGATAAATTTTTTATTATCCTATCAATCATATCAATGGTGCTGTCTACGAAGTTTTTGTCTGCGATATATGACGCCTGAGCTTCTTCCATTCGTATCAGAACCGTTTTCTTTTCGTCATGAAATAGAATATCACGTACTTGATCCTGGTGCTTATAGGGGTTTGGCTCGCTGCTAAAAGGCGTACTGCATTTGTGCAACCAAGCGACTGGATCGAGCGCCCTGTATTTGATAATGTTCCTTCTCTGCACACCATATTTGGTCCACGCAGAATTGGGAATAATCCACGGACATAACAATAAGTCAAGAAGGGGAAGAGAAAGTTTAGCCACAGCATCCGCATGCGGAGAATCATTAAAACCTATATTTTTTATCCCCAGCCCAAATGCAACTCTGCACGCCTCAGGAGATGAAAATGAAACAGAAACATCCGGTTCAAAGGATTTAACTATATCCGTTAGCTTCAATATCCTATTTGCACTTTGCCACAACTTCTGGCTTCTTTCTGCACCACCGTGTTTTCCGACTATCCTAAGTTCGAGATGTCTTAGCCGAGCGAGTTCATTTGCCTCGCGATACTCTCTTGATGTACAAAGAATTTCATGGTCCTGTGTTTTTAGCATATCTACCGCAGGTTTGAAAAACATTACCTGTTTTGGAGTCAAGATATCAAACCAAACTCTCAAGTGATAGCAATATAAGTCTCGTTAGAAAAAACCTTTTCTTTAACCCTCTTACATAGCTCAGCGGGGAGAAGCGTTCTGGAGGTAAGGCTAAACTCATTATGAACAAGACTGATTCGAAAAATACAGTTATATATGGACTTAGTACAGAAGGCTATCGAATAGCCACCTCACTAGCGATTAGGGGCTTTAAGGTTTCTCTAGTTGATGAAGCGGCTAGGATGGCCATTACTCTAAAGCCAGAAGTCGCTAGCTCTTATCCAAATGTTTCATCTTTAATGGAAGATGAACCCCTCTTAGCACTAGAGCCCATCGATGTTGCCATTAGGGATGCGTCATATCTCTTCTTCGCACCCAAAATCAGAAAAATTGGTCAGGAGGCCAAGGCCGATTCCGTTATAAAGCTAAAAGACGCCATGCGTGCACTTAGTAAGGGTTGTTCTGTAGTTTATTCTCTGCCTACAGGAATTGGTGGAAATTCTGAGAACATAGCGTTGATAGAGCACGTGACTGGATTATCTGTAAATAGGGATTTCTACTATTATTATATGCCCCTGACTACGGGAAGATTGTTTTCTGACGAGTTGATAGTAGGATCGATGAATTCCGAAAATACTGAAGAAATATACCAAATTATGAACCAACCCGATCTTTATGAGAAATTGATCGTAATCGATACTGTGTCAGCAGAGCTTGGACACGCTATAAAGGTGTTGAGTCATTACAGTGGTACTGCGAGTATTCTGGAGATCTCCAAGCATGCTCGTGACAATAAAATAAGCGATGGAATTTATGGATCCTTTCCAGATGTTTTTCTCGATGATCTATCAAACGGTCTGTATGATTTAAGAGCTATAAGTTCCTCTCTCACGGGTGCGGGGCCCTTGATGTATCTTGTTAATGGAACGATAAAAGCTACTGAGGGATACATAAAGTACATCATAGATAGGATTCGAGACACGCTAAAAAGCAGGGATTTGAAGGCAAGTAGGACCAAGGTTGTGGTTGCCTGGACATTAGATCTAAATGAAATGAGAGGGGATAAGATAGACCTCATGTACTCTCTTGAATCTAAACTGAAGGATTATATCGGCGATGTAGAATTAAAATATGGTCCTAGAGTTGAGTTGTACCCATCTGACAAAACTATGATAATCATTGCATGTTCAAAAAAAGACCTTGATAATATCCAAACCAAAAATAACCAAGTATCCGAATCCATAATTATGCAAGCAAATCCTGCGTGTCGCATCGTCGAATAATTACACCATAAGGCCACTTTTATCCTCCATCCTAACAAGCTTTTACTCTTCGTTTTTGGACGGGTAACCTTAGAAACGAAACAACAGCTATCTATTGTGCTCTCTACGCTCTCGTAATAAAGGCTGGCATATCTCTCCTCAATTGCGATATTAAAGGCAGGTTTGCATGGCACTCTCACATCTTAGACTATATTGTTTCACGGTAAATCATAGCTTGAAAATAAATTCTGAATTAGCTACCGTGAATTCCACTCCTGCTGCTTCTTGTTATACTCATTCCTGCTATACTTTACCCTTGCAGGAGATCCAATCACGACAACACCAGGCGGCACATCTCTAGTGACCACGGATCCCATCGCAACCACTGCGTCATTCCCTAC
>JBPCNB010000838.1:0-3380 GCA_051001675.1 Nitrososphaeraceae archaeon
GTCCTGTATTGTGTTTCTAATATTGCTTTTAGATACTGCAGACTCCGACATGGTATTACTTTTAGCCGGTAAAGAAGATTCACCCTCACTACCACTCGCGACGGTTGGCTGACTTTTACTACTTTGAGAGTATACCTGGCTCTGAGAGGTGGAATTACTACCTAATGACTTCTGTGCAGGGGGAGTTACCAATGGCTTTTCTTCTTTAGATGGTGTGGTAAGGGAAGGTGCTGGGCTAGGAGGAGAAATAGCTGGCTTTGTTTCTTTTGGTGGGGCGCTTATGATCTTAGGTGGCGGCGATTTAGCAAGAGCTCTACCGTATCTGAAAAGATGGAACATTCCAGCGAATACTAGCATTATTACTCCAATAATAAATAAGGAATAATTCTTCATTCCAGCTAATACCGCATAGTATGCAGCAATGTTCAGATAAACCTGAAACACCAGAAGAGCGATGAATACTATGTATATCCATTTCTCCGGTAGGCTGATTGAATTCTTGCCTCCAGGTTTTTTAGGTTGCAATTTCGCATTTGCTTCAGCATTTTTGGCAAGCTTGATCATCATATAGGTGAAACCAAAGGAAAGGGGTACCAACAAGATCATGACTAAATAGAAGAAGATAGGATCTATGACTAATCTTTCTAAAAGGGATTTTGTCCTATCGGGGTCAATATAAAATCCCCAATAAGTCGTAACAATGATTTGTGCGAGACTGGTTATACCTATTGCTGTGATAATAGGCCTATCCTTCCAGGAGAACTTCTTGTAGCGGTCAATGAAAGGAACCACCAAGAGTGTGAATATAAAGAGTCCAGGCCATGCAACACCCGTCACGAACTTGTCATATTGAGTTCGTAAGAAGGCGTAAAGTCCAGTTAGATACCACTCGGGAACTGTGATGCCAGGAGGTACATTGGGATCAAACTTCAGACCCATTTCTACAGGAAATACTCCACCGGTAAGCATAATAGCTCCTGTAATTGCCATAACCATAGGTACATCGAATACAAGAAACCTTGGGAAATGTACTACCATCAATCCTAACATAGCTATGGGTAGGAAGAAAACATGAAAGGCGTAGAAACGCAAGACAAAGTCATGGAAACCAGCACCAAAGAACGCATCGCGCATCTGCGGTCCCAAAATTGGTATTGAATTAGTTAAAGAAGCAGCAATAGATATGGCAAGTTCGGCCCTTTCACTAAATATGATGTCGTAACCTGTGAATGCTTCTAAGATAGTAAGGACCCCGATAAGAATCCCTGTTACCCAGAGAATCTCATTTTTGATCTTGTATCTTCCACTAAAGTACTGGTAGTACATGTGCAGTAGAGCAACCATTACCATCGCATTCGAGGCATGATAGTGGATGTTCCTTATATGAAATCCATAAGGAATTACATCGTTTATATTCTCGACGCTATCCCACGCTCTATCGAGGATTGGCTCGTACCAGAGCATTAAGAGTGCCCCTGTGATTCCAAGAATAATAAATATAATAAAAGTAAGCATTCCCAAAAAACCTAATGGGTTCACGAATCGGGTAGGGATCGTGAATTTCATACCCATAAATATGGTGCGATCTACCCCTGCGTAGATCCACCTCAAAAATAGTACTAGACTATTCTCACGCTTTAAGGAAACGACCAAATCCCACTATCCCGTTCCCGTCAACACTCCAATTTGGAGGCTTTACCCATATATCTCCTTTATTGTCAACTTCAAGATCTAAACTAGGAAGAACATTTGAAGGAGGAGACTGCAATGCCGCCGGTCCAGCAAATGCCTCACCTGTGAGAGGATCATACATGCCTCCATGGCAAGGACATTCCCCTCTCTTTCTTCCTGGTTCAGGCCAATATTTCCACAGACACCATAGCTGTAAACATACCATACTATACATCCTGAATGCTGTTGGGTCATTCTTGATTCCGCCAAGTTCTTCAGGCAGTCGGATAAATTGCCAAGTTCTAAAAGCCTCTTGATTTAAGGCAGGATCATCGCTTCTTGGATAAATAACTGCTTCTGAGTGATTAACTTGAAAAGTCTTTACATTAGCCTGAGAACCGTCTGGTAACTCAACCTTTGCTCTTTCTGATATAGAGCCTTGTGGATTGGGGAGAAATTTTCCCCAGTCAATAAATGGAGTAAATGTTATTACAGTACCGGCTGCAGCCATTAGTTTCAAAAAGTCACGCCGCGAGATCCTTCTACCTGCACGCGAAGGCCGTTGCTGCGCTGCCATGATATGAGGGAATGGGTCTTAAGACGTCTATAAACTTTTGTCTTTTGATCCGGAACTGATAAATTGGATTTAAGGATGGGTCTATGTTATCGTATATACGTTTCAAAGAATCTAGAGCAGCACGAACGAGCTGAAAATAGGAATGATAATTTATTGTATCCGACCTGACGATTTCGGCATCCTAAAAATCATTTTCTTAAACGTATTCTAGCAATACCATTTAGATAATGCACATGCTCCACTGTCGGATTAACAGCGCCTTTAGGGAGTTTTACAATGATATCGTAATTCTTTGATCCGCTCACATCCAGGCGGACATTTCCACTATCCGGCTCGTATCTGGCATGAATATCAGAAGCGTCTGACGCTCCACGAATCTCAGCTATTATTTCATAGAAATCAGGACCCTCGATTACCTCAGGCGGAGTTTGAGGAGCAGCATCTTCTATCCTCGGTCTTTCTCTTCGAATCATTTGACTTCTTTGGACATTAGGCATTTGAACAGGACCTGGTCCAACGAAAAGCTTCCACACATATCCAGTACCGAGACCTACAATAAATCCTCCTATATGTGCAAAGTAGGCAACCCCCCCAGGATCTCCAATAAAAGCAAATATGAGCTGCAGAATAAACCAAAACGGAATATAAGCTAGGGCAGGGATCCTCACCGTAGTTATAAAAAAAGCAATTATCACCGTGAACACTTTTGCACGTGGAAACATCACAAGGTATGCTCCCAAAACTCCGGAAATAGCACCAGATGCTCCGACCGCAGGAATTTCACCACCGCCCACACTTACTGCATAAAAGCTATGTATAAGAGCCGCAGCCATTCCCCAACCGATATACATTAAAAGGTATTTGATACGGCCAAATTTATCTTCAAGATTGTCCCCAAATACAAATAAAAAGACCATATTACCGATTATATGGGCTATGCTTCCATGCATAAACATGGAAGTCATAACGGAAGCAATATCGCCACCAAGTACAGATTCTGGAACTGCACCATAATTTCTAAATAGTGTTTCAGTCGCAACGGGATTTGAGAAAAAGCCAGTTACACTTATTTCCCATATAAACACTATGGCGTTAATTGCGATAAGACTATAGTTTAGATAAGGCCTACCAT
>JBPCNB010000839.1:0-9627 GCA_051001675.1 Nitrososphaeraceae archaeon
CGCTTTGTGCTTACCTTCCGACTTGCTTATACAGGGTGTGGATCTGCGTAAGGCATAATATTTAGACAAATCAAGGGGATTTGCATTATATCGGTAGTTGCGAAATTGACCCGACAAACTTTAGAAATGATTCTTACCACATACACATTATACAAAAGCCATGCCCTACATTAGTTTCTGGCCCAGTGTTGATATAGAGCGATGTCAAAATCCATACACTTGAGAGAAGTAGCACTCACAATCGCAGGAAGTGACTCATCGGCTGCTGCAGGTGTACAAGGAGACATTAAAACTTTCTCGGCTTTAGGCGTCTACGCTTGCACAGTCATAACAGCGATAACGGCCCAAAATACTCGAGAAATAACAAGCGTGACAGCTCTTGATTCAAAAGTAATATCTCAACAGATTTCGTGCATCCTACACGATATTCCCCCTAATGCAATCAAAATTGGCATGATCCACAACATTTCCGCAATCAAAGCTGCCGCGAACGCGCTGAGGTTAGCCAAATGCTCAATAATCTTGGATCCGATCTTGTACTCGACCAGTAAGGTCAGACTGATTGAGGAAGAAGCCATTGATAGTTTGATTTCTACCCTGGCACCAGTTTGTCACGTTATTACACCTAATATAGATGAGGCCGAAAGAATTTCCGGTCAAAGAATTAAGACCCAGGAAGATATCTCGAAAGCCGCTAGGAGCATCCAAAAATTAGGGGCAAGAAATATTATCATTAAAGGTGGACACTCAAGTGGTAAAATTTCTACGGATTATTTATTGCAAGAAGATGGGGAAGCATTCAGAATCTCAAGCCAGAAAATTCAAATCAAAGATATACACGGATCTGGGTGCAATTTTTCTGCCGCTCTTACAGCGTTTATTGCTCAGAAATTTTCGTTGAGGGAATCTTTTGAATTGGCCAATAGATGGAGTCATAAGTCTATACAAAATGTCTCACGCATAGGGAAGGGTTGGCCTATTACAGACCCTCTCTTTTCAATATTTGAAAACGCCTCCCGATTTGATATATTAAAAAAAACCCAAGAAGCGGTTGATTATATTGAATCCATAGATGGCCTAGGTCTTCTAATACCCGAAACTCAATCAAACATTGTTTTTGCTTTAAAGGGATCGGAAAGAATCGGTGATGTAGCAGGAGTTAAGGGAAGAATAGTAAGAATCGGGGATAGGGCGAGAGCTTCTTCTTGTGTCCAATTCGGGTCATCTTCCCACGTTGCTAATGCTGTTCTAGCTTACAATGCGCATAATTCTAAATTCAGGTCCGCAATTAACATAAAGTTCGATCACAAAATTAAGGCCATTTGTCATTCAAGGTTCATGGTTTCAAGGTATGATAGGAGTAACGAACCTCCAGACACCAGAGCCCAAGAGGGTCGAACCATACTGTGGGGGGTTACCAAGGCATTGAGGCAAAAACCCGACGCCGATGTTATTTACCATACTGGCGAAGTTGGAAAGGAAGCCATGACCTTGGTATTTGGCTATGAGCCATTTGACGTCGTCAATAAATTGAAAATAATACTTAAGGAATATCTGCTGAAATAAGACCATAGTGTATATTTATTAGGCGTTTGTCTTATGTTCGAAAATAGGTAAGAGAGAGATGAAAGCAATTATCCTTGCTGGTGGTTTAGGAACCCGATTGCAACCTTATACTTTCTTTATCCCGAAACCGATGCTGCCTTTGGGTAACAAGCCTCTTTTGGAACACATCATCGACTGGCTAAAGAATAGTACTAGCAAGAGCTCGAAAGATGCCAGAATCGACCACATCGTTCTTTGTGTGAGTTACCTCCACAGAACAATAGAAGACTATTTCGAAGATGGAGGAAGATTTGGTGTTAAGATTGAATACGCTAGAGCCGATCGCCCTCTTGCTACTGCAGGACAGTTAAAAACAGCAGAAAAAATGCTGGGTGAAACTTTTGTTTGTGTGTACGGTGATTCAGTGTATGAATTCGCACTTAACAACATGATTCTTGAACACAGACAAGCTAATGCATTCCTCTCAATGGCTCTATTACCCTATAAGACTAATCTTAAGTATGGGTTTATAGAGATGAACGGAAAGGAAGATAGAGTTTCTAGGTGGACGGAAAAGCCTGAGGTTACAGGATTAATAAATATCGGTTGTTATGTAATGCAGCCAGAGTTTCTGAAACTCATCCCCAGATCGGCTGCGTATGGAATGGATGATGCTGTTAGAAAGGCACTTGAACAAGAAAAAATCATAAAAGGTTTCAAGATAGATTCAGGTTTCATCGATATAGGAGACAAGAAAACCTATCTGGATGCATACAAGAAATATGTGAAGAAACTAGGAAAGATATGAGAGATCATCTAATTAAAGATTTAAAAAGACATGATGGGGCCCTCTTCTGACCGAGACTAAAGCTTAACCCAACTCGGAGTCTATATTTGTTCTGGTTCTTTGTCTCTTTTTAATGGTAGTTAGACCACATGCGATAATACCAATTCCCCCAGCAATGAAAATAATAGGCACATAATCGATCCCAAAGATATGGAATTGGGGGCTAATACGAGGTAAAGTGGTATTTATCAACAACAGCATTGCCAGCAGCATTATAGTCCCAGCAAATACCAGAACAAGCCCAGGAGTCCTTCCAACTGGGCCACGTGATATTCCTAAGACTGTGCCAGCCATTATGAGTGAAGGCGCGCCTGAAATGGATATGATTTGAATGAGTAAAGCACCAGGGTCAGTGGTTACCTCGGGGCCTCTAGCCTCTGGTCCTATTAGAAATATGTAAAAGGAGAACATTAGTGCAATAAACATTATTACCATAGCTAGTGAACCGATGGCGATCCATGTTTCCAGTATAATCATTTTTGCTTACCGCGATTTTGATCATTCTTGGTTTCCAGAATAATCAAGTTATCCCTACGAGACCTGCTAGTTCTTTTCTGGAGGCTGATCCTAGTATCTCCGCTGAGCTTTCTGGAGAGATTGCATTCACATAGATACCAAATCCTCGTTGGAGACCAGACCATTTATTCGTCTGCGGATACACCTCGATATGCCAGTGGATTTGACGGCTGTTTTTCTTCTCCGGCGACAGATGAAAAACCAAATTAAATGGGGGCCCATTAAGGCCTTTAGACATTCCTCCGATGGTTGCTCTCAATATGAGAGCCAAGTCAGTTATCTCCTTTTGTGGAATCTTTGAGAATGTTGTAGTGTGTCTTTTAGGATAAATCCAAAACTCATACGGGTAAGTTGGAGCCCATGGCGAAAACGCCAAGAAACTGTCCGTGGCTAGTATTTGGCGCGGGCCACTGAGTTCAACTGCAATCATATTACATGAAGGGCAATTTCCGTTTTCATTAATATATCTATGAGAGCCCTCTGCCTCAAGTTCTATCATAGGAGGAATAGCGGAGAAAGTAACGATATTTAGGTGTGCGTGTTCAACGCTTGTTCCAGCCTCTTTTCCACTATCGACATAAATTGATACATACGTCACACTTTTCTGAGTATAAAGCCACCTGACTCTTTCTTGAATGACCAACAGGACGTTCTCCCATTGCTCAACAGATATTTTTGATAAATCCTGTCTGTGTTCTGGAGAGGCAACCACGACCTGATGATATCCATACGCGGGTTCGCTATACAAGGGTTTGTCAGTATAGCTGTTCTGCGAAACAGTAGTAACCGTAGGAGATCGACTTTGAAACACCCTAACACACCAATCCTCTACGAAACTCCCTTCGCTATCAGATAGCCTTTGGAGCATCCCGTCTTTGGAGACGAGAGAAATTAGAGCGGGTCCTGTCATAGATTCATTTCCTGGACAATAGGGACACTTTTCATCGGACGGATCTGCATCCATCCCCCTTTCCGGCGCATCCGGTAATATCACGAACTTTTCTAAGACATAGTCTTTTCTAAGCTTGCCCAAAGATACCTCTGCCTTAGACATCCTCCTTTCCCTTTAATTAAAGGTTCTGCAATGGCCAATAGCCATCAAATTTCGTACTCCGAACTCAAGCAACGTACCGTGATTTATAATTCGCTGCTTGTCTCACAACATCCGTGGGTCCAAGATGCTTTTGTCAATGAAAACATGAGGATCTAGAAATGTTAGTTAGCAGTTACATCACAAATATCTCAAAATTATAAGACTACACGTCCTCTGTTCCATTCAATCACATCTAGTATGATTATATTGAACTAGGATTCCTAGTTTCAGTATGCAGATAGTGCAATTGTCTGACTTACACGTAGGCGGGCTATTCAAAGAGGAAGCGTTTAACACCATAGTTAAAGAAGTTAACGATCTGGCACCAGATGTCATAATCATTTCTGGCGACTTGACAGATGATGGACTTATATTCCAATTCCAACAAGCGCAAACTCTAGTCCAGAAATTAAAATGCGCAAATTTAATCGCTCTACCTGGAAACCATGACTATCGTCACACAGGATATCTGCTTTTCAAGAAATTCTTCCCTTTTTCCAAACAAATTCATGAGTTTGATAATCTCGTAATACTTACATTGGGAACGGCGAGACCCGACAGGGATGAGGGCGAGGTAGGTCATCGACAAAACGTTTGGATGGAAGAAGTCCTTAGCAAACACGAAAACAAAACTAAGATTGTAGTGATGCACCATCACCTTATAGCAATTCCGGACACAGGGTACGCGAATGTGGTTGGTATCCTCGACGCAGGTGACACCTTAAGGGCGTGTCTAGAATCCAAGGTCGATGTAGTATTGTGTGGACACAAGCATCGACCGTGGATCTGGAATTTGGGAGCGTTAAGGATTGCATATGCTGGAACTGCCTCGTCTTGGAGATACAGAGGAGTTTTTGATGACACTTACAATATTATAAATATTAACGATGGAAGAACTGAGATTGATATTAAGGTAGTAGGTGGAAGAAGAATGGCGCTATCCGACATCGTTAAGAAATATGAATCTTCTCTCCCTAAAAATAACCTTACCTAGTGGAGCCTTTGGCCTATTCGCAGTCTTCTTCTACAGTACAACTTATATCTTGGTAAAATAGTGGAGTTTCTATGGCAAAGGGAGGCAAAAAAGCCGGTAGAGTTAGAGACAAGTGGCGTGACAAACAATGGGTTGTCGTCAATTCGCCCCCTGCATTTGGAGCCGGGCCGCTTAATTACGTTCCTATTACTGCAGTTGAATCCACAAAGGGAAGAGTGATCGAGAACACTATGTACGACATTTTGAGACAAGATCCGACTCAGCATCAAACCAAGGTCTTCGTACAGATTGACAACGTGCAAGAAGGCACAGCAAGTACGATTTTTAAAGGTCACGAATATGCGAAAGAATTTTTGAGAAGCTTAGTACGACGTGGCAGCTCAATGATTAGCTATATTCATGACTATACTACAGCTGACGGGTATACTTTTAGAGTTGTAATGATAGCATTTAGCCAGAAAAGGATCAATACCTCGAAGAGGCATGAAATTAGAATAATTGCCCATCGAGTGCTTGCTCAAAAAATTCCTCAGTTGACTATAGACCAATTTGTTCAGGAAGCTACGATGGGTAAGATGGGTGCAGACTTGCTAAGTGAGACAAAAAAAGTGGCCTCGCTTAGGCACATTGGAATTCGAAAGACAAAATTAATCTCGACACCACAATCGAAGGCCATACAAGAGGCCAAAGCAATTGAACAAACTGCAGTTACGTCGAAGGAAGATACTTCCACTGAGAATTCAGATATGGAAGAAGTTCAATTGAATCAGAGCGTCGATCTATGAATCATAGATTAGTTTATTGACCTTATGGGTTTAGAGAGGACACTTTCATTTAGTGCTGCTGATATCAGTGTCATAATTCATGCAACCGAAGACGAAAACAAAATCCTTGATTCGCTCTGTGATATTTTTTCCATCCGTGCGGATAAGTTTCAACTTGTGGAATCACTTGGTCATTGGGGAAATAGAATTTCACTTTTAACCGGAAGACTCGAAAGTGCTGAGGCGAACAGTTTAGTATTAAAAATCCTGTCAGCTTTGAACTCTGTTGATATGAATCGCCTTTCAAACTCCTTTCAAACGTTTATCGACGAGAAGGGAAATCTGTATTTAAGATTGGACAAGCAAAAGATTTGTCGAAAAAACATTTCGCTATCGGAAGCAGATAGTGTGAGATTTCGGTTCAAGCCCGTTAGAAGATTTAAAATAGACAAAAATTATGATTATCTTCAAAGGGGGTTTCTAACTTCAAAACGGTAGATTTGTGCATAACAGATCCCAATATACCTAATGTCCGAAAAATGGCTAAGCTCTTAAATATTGACGTGATAGGGGGTCCATTTGAGGATCGAACTCACACTGATATCATTTACAGGCTTGAACAGAGGCCACCAAGAATGACTGATTATCGCTACTTGGTAGTCGCCAACAATCTAGAGGAATTAGGATCCTCCTCCTTTCTCCCTAATTTAGTAGTTGCAAAAGACTTTGAAAAAACTAAGTCATTTATCAAGAAAAAGAAGCACAAGTCTGGGATAGCTATTGAAGTTCTTTTGTCTGATATCCGATTCCAAGAGGGGTTCAAAGTTGGGAAATGGTTTAGAGAGATATCTGAACTCTACAGATTTTCTAAAAGAGCAGATTGCCAATTCATCCTATCTAGCGGGGCCCACTCCATTTGGGAAATGACTTCTGCACAATGCTTTGAATCAATAATGAGAATTTGCAAAATACCTCCTCGGGCGTACTGGGAAGAGCTGGAAGAATGGCTAATACTCCATGATATCCCGAGGTTCATTCATGTTTAAAAGGAGATATAAAAGGCGCTATATTGGTATTATTTGTGAACCTACAGTACGGAAACCTGATCATAGAGCAATATACCGATTAATTTTACAAAGAAATTCTGAGCTGTTTGGCTATGTTTTCAACCAGGTTTCCTACATAAAGCTAGCCAAGAATAATCATACCTGTCTAACCATAATCAGTTGCAGAACGGAGAGTCTCGACCAGGTCCTCGTAACATTAGCATTCTTGCATCCCTCACTTATTGTGGTGGATGTTTCAGGTAATATTAATAAATTGAAATACCGTGCAGTGGCTCAAGTTGCCTCGCTCCCCTCACAGGAAAATCCTGTCAATCTATAGGTAAGTATCGAACCTCAATCCATCCGACGGCAGACCTCTACAACAAACAAATAGTGCATGTGGGTGTGCCATTTCATAAATTGTGTCTGAACCACAATCAAACAACTCAATTAAGCAACTCGATTCTTAGCCTCTTAAATTAGAAGAACTCATATCATGCCTCAACCTTAGTTGCCCTACCAGTGAATCAAGCTAGGTGCAGGGCCATCACACCACGGCTTATTGTAGCCGGAGTATCAAGTGGGGTAGGCAAGACCCTCGTTGCCACAGCAATTATGTACTACTTCAAAAGAAAAGGTCTTCAAGTTCAACCCTTCAAGGTTGGGCCAGATTTTATAGACCCATCTTATCACTCAGTAGTTTGTGAGAGACAATCATATAATTTGGATATGTGGATGATGGGGACAAATGGTGTGATAGACAAGTTCAACCGGGCTTCTTCACAAGCTGATGTTGCGGTAATAGAGGGAGTCATGGGCCTATTTGACGGCGTGTCTGGGAAATTTGATTTCGGGAGCACTGCCCACGCAGCAAAAATTCTCAATGCTCCTATTATTTTAGTCATCGATGCTGGTAAATCAGGAGGTTCAATTGCCGCTCTCGTATACGGATTCTTGAATTTCGACAAAAAACTCAAGATAGCTGGAATTGTTTTAAACAATGTTGCGAGTGTAAAACACCTCGATATTATAAAAGAGGCTATGGAGGGTCGGATTAATGTTCCTATTGTCGGGGTGATCGGAAGGAATAATGATCTCGTACTAAAGGAACGGCACCTTGGCCTTGTCCCAGTTCCGGAAACTCGTAGGCTCGAAAATAAAATTCTTCTAACTTCACAATTAATTGCCAAAAATATTTCCTTCAATAACCTAAAAGATCCCATTATGAAAAATTTTATTATGAATAAGAAGATCGCTGCTGTCCAGTTACCCCAAGCGAAGTGCTCCGTACCTGCAGTAAGAATTGCCATTGCTAAGGACGAGTCTTTCAACTTCTATTATGCAGACAACATTGAATCTCTAGAAATAAACAACGCTGAGATCGTATACTTCAGTCCAGTCAATGACAAAAAACTTCCTGAGGGAATTTCAGGTATCATTTTGGGAGGAGGCTTTCCCGAGATTTTGGCAGACAAACTTGAGAAAAATCACGATATTAAAAGATCTATTCTGCGAGCAGCCGAGCAAGGAATGCCCATTTATGCGGAATGTGGGGGACTAATGTACCTTACCAAAACCATTACTATATCTCATAAGGGCAAGAGGAACAAAAGAAAAATGATAGGGCTGCTAGATGCCGAAACCTCCATGAGTCACAAGCTTACGCTAAATTACACAGAGGCGGATAATGGGGGTATTTTTTTTAAACGGATAAGTAAAATTAGGGGTCATGAATTTCATTACTCCCAAATTTATAGTATTGATAAAGACTGCAAATTTGCATATAGGTTACTAAGAGGGAACGGAATAGTCAATAATAAAGATGGTTTTGTTGTTTACAATTGTCTTGCTTCCTATATGCACCTTCACTTCGGTGGTGACCATAGATTGGCAAAGAGGATTGTAGAGAATTGCATAGAATTTTCGAAGAAATGACAATATGTATAATCTTGACAGTTGCACAATAACAATCACATAAAGAACCGTGAATGACTGAAGTTGACGGGAGCCCCGCATATTGAGTATCTTACTCACACCAAAGAGAACACGTCACCACAATAGTTTGGCAGTTAAATACTTGACCAAAACCCGCTTCATCCTATGACCTTATTTCTTAAAATTATAAATGTAAAAAGATTAGATTTGATATAGAGTGGTGATGTTACCGATAGAAGGTAACTGTGTAGTTACCAATCCTAAGTAACACAGTAGATACTAATTCATAGTAACGCACAATTCTATTACCAAATAAGCCGAAAAGAGTTCATCAATCCCTGTCTTCTGTGAGGGGAGCGATAGGATGCATATGACCGGCCAGTGAGCGCACAGAAGCAAGGCTTCAGTTTCTTCTGGAGGATTGTTCTTCCTAAATGAAAGTAAGCCGTTGGCTGGAATTGAGTTGAAACCCATAAGCCAAATAACCCTACTGAAAGTTTAGAAACTTTATTATTTTGGTCACTCTAACAGGCGGCATCTTTTTATTCTTTATTTTAATGTCAGAGGACCAATAGTTGTGGATTTATCAGATAGAAGGCGATAAATCGTATCCCAAATGAGAATAGGTATGTTCTTTAATGGACAAGAGTCGAGCAGCACTCGTTTATTATTTTGACCGCAGACATTGTTTTGTCGATGCCGAATTTAATAGGCGCACTCGAAAGAACATTTAGCTCGGCACTCTGCAATTGCTCGATCGGGCTTTGAGAAATCGAAAATCATCTTCAGCCGATTAGGAATTGCTTTAGTCGACAACGAATGTAGGCTTTAATAAAATGAGTAGTTTGACGCGGGCCCGTCGGGATTCGAACCCGAGACAGCCGGAT
>JBPCNB010000840.1:0-3454 GCA_051001675.1 Nitrososphaeraceae archaeon
GGAATGCCTTAGACTCACCTGCCGCTAACAAGTATGTTGTATCTTACTGCGGCTTCCTTTTTGGATATAGTAATCAGGTTCTTTCTTATTTTTGCCTTAAATTCTCCTCTTACTGGAGTAGCCCTTATCTGCAATCCATAACATTCACATATATTTCGACAAATCATGGAAAGCTAGCTAACAAGTCGCTAGCGTGATAAGTAATGGCTATACAGGCGTAGAGGGAGAGTAAGTAACGTTACCCTGTATTATATCTGGTTGGTAAGAAGTATTGTAGAAGACGTGAGATTTGTCTGTATCACAAAAGTCTATTCTGTCCTTGTTGCATTATATATGATTCTTGTATAATTCTGGTCACAGATTCTACTGAATGATATTTTCTAACATAGTCTGATCCTTCTTTACCTAATCTTTGCCTTTCAGAAGCATCTTCAAGCAAACTCTCTAAATCACGCTTGAATGATTCCGGGGTCGTTCGATATATCGGAGGCCTATATTCTTCATATAATTTGTCAGAAACATAAGCGATGACAGGTTTACCTAGAGCCATGCCCTCGAGTTCAAACTTTCCGAACCATCCAACATTCGGTAATATCTTACCAATAACTATGTCACAACTATTGATTGCTTGCAAGGCTTGGATATGAGGAATCCGTAAAATCTCTACTATCGTGCATTTCTTCTCATTGTGTAGTTCTAGTAATGTATTAGAATAGTAATCAGTTGATGAAACATTCTTATAATATGGGTAATGTGCTATCCGTACTGCTTCTCCGCTTTTTAGTGTCCCATCGGTCATTTGCAAAGAAGCTCTTTCTTCCATTCCAACAATATCTATAGGAGTTGGCAACCACTTACCATTTGGAGAATATTGTAGTAAATCTGGTGTAGAGACCAAACAAAAGTCATTATCATACCTACCTCGTAGATCTGCACCATGGTAGTGCTTAAGATAAATCTTCTCGTTGTTTCGTCCTTCTAAACTTCTTTTTAGCGAACCATAGGGGTAATGGTAGTGCCAGACTTGATATTCTTTTAATTTTTTGAGGAGATTCCATCTAGCAAATGGAGATTTATAATTAATCATAATACCTCCAAATTGTGAATGAATAATTTTATTGAATACAAAAACGTCTACCTCATGTCCATGCTTTTTCTGTTCTTCCGCAACTATAGAAGCTATTCCTGAGGTATTGTTTATGTGCGCTATCTTCATAATTATGTGTGTTTTCTTCGAGATCCTCTTATCTTTATATTTTTATCTATTTGGTATACATGATTATGATTATATTTGAATATAATAACAATACAAATAAAGATTCTCCAAAAGTAAACTGATCTGCAATATTAGGATGGGATCAACATCTTAGACTCATTATACAGAGTTTACTTATGAACTGATATTGCAATACGCTTGCCACAGTTATCTATAAGTGCATCATATTAAATCTAAAGATGTACATAATGTATGTAGCATGATTATCATAACCACTGAAACACATGATGTAAAAGGTAGCACTTGAATATGTTGGGAAATGATCATCTCCATATAGATGAAAATGATGCGATATCAGATTGGCTAGTAAAAGCCATGAAATCTGCAACAAGTGGAACGATCAAAATTGATGCAGAAAATCAACCAGCAGCTGAAATAGATATATCCAAAGATAAGATAACTATTAACCTTCTACAACCGGCATTTTTTAGGGCACCGGACGATGAAACAGGACTATTCGATAAACTACAAACATCAAAGGAATTTGGTCATAAACTAACTGATAATGGATTGACATTGTCCATTCTTAGGAAAGGAAAAGAAGCTATTACTTTAGGAAATAAGGCCAAGCCAAAATTATCAAGGTTAATAACAAGAAGTAACGATATACAAATCGATAGTATAAAGGAAGCTGCCGAGCTAAAACGCGACTTTAAAGCAGGCTAAAAAGCAAGATGGCAGTATTTATAATTACAGAACCGGTCGAGATAGTTACAGAGTATTGTGGACAAATTGTACCCACCCCAACACATAATCTATCAATCAAAAGCTGAACAAACGCTATGATTCTATGGTGTCGTCTCCTGTGACACACATAAATATCTGAAAATCAGCGATTTTATGATCAAATATTCCACTCAGAAATCAACAATATAAACCATAACGATTTTTCCATTTCTCCCATCCAGAGACAGAATACTCCACCTGTGCGTGGAGGGAGAACGAGCCTAGAGACTTCCGGTGGCATGCAATTGTACATTAGTTGGAACCTCTATCATCTATTACTACGTTATAATGATGTGTTGAATACTATTTTATATAATTGGTATGAAGGAATAAAAGATGAAGTGCAGAGAAAAACCTCAACTTCAATAACTGCTACTGCTGCAATATCATCAACAACAAATTCTACTAAAGATAATAACGATGCTATTGCTATCCCCATCAATGATGCCTTATTCGACAGAAAAATTGACCTAATTACGGAAGGGATAGACTCATTTTTCAAATCTAATCTTAGGGAATTATCCCCTGGTAATACTCTTACAATAGTCAACTACATTATTTCAATGAAAAATGAAATCAATATATCTGACAATTATAGAAAATTGAATATTTATGCACTTTATAGAATCTCAAAGTTTTTCAATAATAGAAAATCATACAAAGAGTTAGTAAGAGCAGATTTGTTGCAGTATTTAGATAGTTTTAGAAAATCTGAATCATCAGACCCTCTACATAAGTGGATTGGGACCTATAATATCTATAGAGTTTTATTCATACGCTTTTTCAAATGGTTGTATTACCCAACTATAGAACAAAAAAAGCGACCAAAACCAAGTGTAATTGAAAATATTCCGCTGTTAAAGAGAAGAGAACAATCAATATACAAGCCTTCTGATTTATGGTCTTTAGATGACGACCTGCTTTTTCTGAAGTATTGTCCTAGCCCAAGGGAGAGATGCTACCATACAATATCTAGAGACTTGAGCAGTAGGCCACATGAGATTCTGAAGCTAAAACTAAAGGATATCTACTTTAAAAACAGTGGCGACTATCAGTATGCTGAAGTTCTTTTAAATGGAAAGACAGGCAGTAGAAATATACCTTTAATCAGTTCTATTCCATATCTCAAGGACTGGATTGGCCTACATCCGCAGGCCGGAAATCCAAATAGTCCTTTGATATGTGGTTTAGGTAAAAAACTTGGTAGGCGCTTAAGCTCACCAGCACTTTATCAGATATACAGCAATTACAAAGAAAGCGTATTTCCAAAACTGTTAGATAATCCAAGTGTTCAGCCTGAAGATAAGCAGAAGTTAAAGGAGTTACTGAAAAAGCCATGGAATCCCTATGTTAGAAGACATTCTGCGCTTACAGAAAAGTCTACAATACTTCCTGAGAATATTTTAAGACAACATGCGGGATGGTCGATTGGTTCGCAAATGCCTCAGAAGT
>JBPCNB010000841.1:0-1098 GCA_051001675.1 Nitrososphaeraceae archaeon
TGGTTATGAAGAATAAGAATACCAGGTTTAGCCATACTATTATAGCATGAGAATCTGCGAGTTGGTTAGGTTCGACATCTAGACGGAATTAGAACCAATTTTGTAGTAAACAGATACAAAATATCCGTCATCTGCTATTATACTACGATTACATGCACATCCAGAAACTGTGTGCAGAAGCATCGTAGAACAGCAACGACATATATTTGAAAATCTATGGAATAAAGCATGCCTGCTGATCGTAAGATAAGCAAGATTGAAGAGGGGATAATAAGTCATGAAACAAAGATAATAGAAAAAATAAAGTATAAGAGATCTTTTCATGAGAAATTGAAAAACTGTTGAGGAACTAAAGAAGACTATCCATAAGTAACATTCAAAGCTTACGACAATATGTTTTATTGATTAAGTTCTTTGCTATAGCACTCAACTGATTGATATCATCATATACTATTTGTAAATACTTGATGTCTTCCTTATCTTCCTCCATATGAGTCAAAAAGTTCATAATATGCCGAGCTCGCCAGAAATGTCTCCTTAAAACTATGGCCTGTCTTGACAAAATATCTAACTTTTGAAGTGTACCTTTAGTTGGCCGATATAATGACTCTTTCTCAAACTCCATTACTTGAAGTTCTACTGCTGTTAAAAGCTGCTCGTATTGTTCTACTATGCTAGCCAGTATGCTATAGTATAAAGAATCAACTGGAGATTCTAAAATTTTCTTATCCTTCTCTGCAAACATCTTCCTTACTCTTGTTATGAGATCTATATTAGAAGAATGAATTGTTATCAACCATCCTCTTCCAAGGAAAAAATATACTGCTTCGGTATCTAGATTGTCTATGCTTTTATATTTCATACTAAGAAAAATAGTCAAACTATGATTCTCTAGTACTCTAATCTGCGGCTTCTTTGATTTGTTTTCGTATGTTTCTAATGCCTTGTTATCGAGACTAAATGATTGTTGAAGGTTAAAAAGCTCTGATTCAGTAGGATTCAATACATCAATCCATAGATTATATCCTTTTTTGATGTCTTCCTTTGAACCTTGTCCTTCTTTTACTTCTCGTTCATTATAACAAATAATATTTTGCA
>JBPCNB010000842.1:0-5296 GCA_051001675.1 Nitrososphaeraceae archaeon
GAGAAACTAAAAGCAGAAATTGTAAAGCTTCAACTTTTCATAAATATAGCTGCTCATGAGCTCAGAACACCCATTATGCCAATAGTTGGTTATTCTGAAATGCTCGAAGAAGACATTGGGGAACGAAAGGAAATCAAAGGAATTCTGTACAATGCGAAAAGACTTGACCAACTGGCAGGAAATATTTTGGAAGGGGCAAAGATTGAAAACCAAACGCTAAAACTGGATAAAGAGCAGTTTAATTTGAAAGAAATATTGTCAGATATTGTAAACGATTATGATAACATACTAACAGTAAAAGGAAGAAAAGATGTCAAGTTACATTATGAACCAAAAGATATTTTTTTAGTAGCAGACAAAATAAGAGTGGGGAGAGTCATTTCCAACCTATTGAACAATGCCATTAAATTTACTACAAGGGGGAAAATCACAATAACTACCACAGAAATCAAACATGATAATGAAAGTAGAGAAACACGCGTCAGTATTAAAGACACTGGCACTGGATTGTCTCCAGCAATATTATCGAAGCTATACTCAAAGTTTGCCTCAACAGACTCTGGAGGAACCGGTCTAGGATTATTTGTTTCCAAGAATATTATAGATTCACATGGCGGCAAAATAGAGGCGCAAAACAATCCTGATGAGAAGGGTGCAATATTTTCGTTTATTATTCCAAATAGAACCGACTTGTAATGTGGAACTATCGGCTTTTGTCAAATATCTTGCTGTCATTAGGAGATTTCCATTGTATTAGCGTGGAACGATAGTAATTTATGGGTAAGCATTACAATGGATTAACAGAATGGGGTAGGTATGGGATTGAGTAAACAGAAAACCCAAATACTAATTGCAGACGATAATAAAGATGTAAATGTACTTGTATCGGCTACATTAGTGCTGAAAGGATATGAAGTCTATAAAACTTACAGTGCTGATGAGTGTCTAAGCAAGCTAGATGAATTGGAGGGAAAAGTTGATGTTTTACTTCTAGACGGTAGAATAGCTGCAGACAGAGGAGCGATGGTCATAGTTAAGACCAAGCGAATTAATTCCGATATCAAAATCCTGGCAGTAGCGGACGACGAAGATGACAAGACAAGAGTCTTAGATTATGGAGCTGATGGATTTATTACTAAACCTATAAGTATAGAGACTATTGTAGACAAGGTTTCAGCATTACTAATAGGAAAAAATGTTGGATAAATAGGTAAAGCTGAAGTTACTACAAATTCTGGTATCTAGTTGCCCTTCATATGCTTGTCGATTGTTTTTGACAAATCTCTTTCTCCAAATGATTGATCTCAAATGCAGATATTAGTATAATCCTGACTTCTGCTTCTAGATTTCTGATCTTCTTTACAAGTTCATAGCCGTTCGTTTGTGGCATTCTAATATCAGTTAAAACCAGACTGGTGTTGTTACAATTATTTTTGAAATATTCTATTGCCAACAGCAGGTCGGTGAATCCGGAAGCGTCTAACTCCAGTCGTTGTAACCAGAGTTTAATACACTCGACTATATCGAACTCATCGTCAACCATCAATATAGATTGGCTGTCCGCTACCAATCATAATAATCCTCCTAGTACGGTACCGTATTATAGCTATCGAACATTGAAATTGCGATTAGGCACTAGTTGTCAAATACTTGATGAAATTTGCCTACAGTTATAATGGTGATATGTTTTCTGGATCACAAACATTGTTTGTATAATATTGGGGATATAACGATTCTTCTGATGACAAAACGATTTGAATCGGCCCCAATTGTTTACACAAGTTCATATACTTTGGTAAACAATTATTTCAACGTGTCGTCATTGCGTATATTCCTCTACTAAATCTTTTTCCAATTCAAAGAACACTGTGTCTCCAACTTTTAGATTTTGTTTATCTGCAAATCCAGCTACAGTTTCCAATACATATTTTGACTCTCGGTCAGGATAATAGACAGGACAATTAGAAACACAAGGATCAAGCCTCTTCTTTATGTGAATAATTTCCTTATTTTCGTTTAACCATATTACATCTATAGGGAACTTCATATCTTTCATCCAAAACCCCCTTCTAGAAGAAGGATTAAGTACAAATAGCATTCCTTCATTTTCTTTGAGAGAACTTTTACTTGATAATCCTTTAATTATTTGCTCATAAGTTATAGACAAATCTGTGAGCAAAGTGTAATTATTAATTGAAACATCTATTTTCACATTTTTTCGCATATTCTTGGCCTTTAAATGGATAACTCTTCAGGTCTATACCATACACCAAATTAATTTTTCGTAATATAGGACGTTTTGCCTACCCATTGTTAGCAACCCCATCTACCCTCTATCCAAATACGTTACACCCATTATGTGGATTGAAAAAAGCGCAGACTGCTAACACAGGTGTTAAGATGACCTAAGCTGATATAGAGCTTATGATTCCCAACAGGGCCAGTGTATTTCAGTAGGGGAATAGTGATACCCCCATAACTAAGAGCATGGAGATGAAAACTCGATCAAAAGTACTATGGTTTATTTCCACATTATCTACATCAAAAAAAGATAAAAAAGGAGAACGTTAGACTACCTGTTTCGATAGGTTATCTAGCGTTCTATCTCTTCAATGTCGCTTCTAGACTTGTATGTTTAAGATAATGGTCTAACTCATTAGCAACTTCTTCATGGCCTTTTAAAACATCTTTAAGCATTTCATCTGTACCATAATCAGAATTGTCTTGGGCGAGTCGAATCCTCTCTCTTAGAGTTTGAATTGCAGTTTGTTCAGCATGCAAATCATTTTCTAACATTGATCGCAAATCTAGTTTGTCTTCTCCTTCAAACTTGGTATAAGCTACCCCACTAAATTTAGATGGATCGGATATGGGCAGTCCACCAAGTGAGTTAATACGTTCAGCTAGTTGGTCAGCAGCTTCTGCTATTGTTTTTGCATATTTATCTAGTGCCTCATGAAGATGTTTCCAGTCAGGTCCCTCTACAGTCCAGTGTTGCTTCTTAAACTGAAAGAACATCATAAAATGGCTAGCGAGATCAGTATTGAGTTGTTCTATTGCCTGTCTACAGTATTCTTCAGGCAAAGATATTGGGTTTGTTTCAAGCTCGCCAAATCTTTGTATTGTTCCTTGTTCTTGTGGTTGTCGTTCTTGTTGTTTAGATGTTTTTTGCATATTTTATAACCTCAAGGTTTAATGTGAAACATGATATTTAATAGGCGATTATGGTTCATTATGATATTTTAGTTAACTTCGGTACGCTGTGTCAATTCTGTTTAATGGAAAATACCTAGCGTCTAGAGAAATAGACAATTATTCTACAAATAACGCTACCGCAACCTCTGCTTCCTGTTTTCACATATATTCATAAGCAAAGTAGTGCACTAACCTATTGAGAAGGTTAACTTGGACGCAATACTAAAAAAAATTATAAAACGACAACTCCCATTTCTTATAGGAGGTACCATAACTGGTTTAATAATGACTTATTACTATGGTTTCTTATTTTCAATTATAGTAAATTCAGCCATTTGGATGTTAATCTCCTTTGTTGTCAATAAATATTACTACAAGGCAACAGGCTTCAAAGACGAGAAGTATCTTTTACAATACGGACTAGCGAAGATAAATAATAGAACAAGAAGGGCTTGAAAGTAAAGGATAGAAATAGCATTAAGCATTATAATATTAAATTGAAGGTGTTCATCAAGTGAGTACAGAAATAATGTCAGGATTAATTTCTATTGTTGGAGGACTCCTACTATCAGGTATTTTAGTGACTCAAGTGTATGGTCGGAGGAAAAATCTCGCGAGAAATATTGGTAGACAAAACTAAATATTTTGAGTTCATAAGTCGGCTTAATGCTGTATTTGACTCTTCGCTCTCTACTAATTTTTGCGTTCTTTTGCTGTGCTCCTGTATAGTTACTGATTTAAGCAAAGACAATACTATAACAAATGTTTTGCAGGTAAAAAATGAACCCGACTCAGACTCAAACACCCGCGATTAGCAGAATCAAAAAATGAAATAGCTGCATTCCAATGAGCAGGACTACAAATGAACACCACTAGAATTTTTTCTATTACTCATGAACAGGACGTCGATGGTCTATTTAGTGCTGTAATACTCAAAAATGCATTCAGAAATACTTTGGTCTTTCTAACAAACCATGGTCATCAAAATGCGAAAAAAGTTGCAGAAGTCTTGGAGAAGAATGTTGCAAAGTCCAAAAAACCTGGGACAATAGTCTTCAGCGATCTAAGCATCAACAGCACAGAAGATGTTAATGAAATAGAAGAATCATCTGTCAAAGCCAAAGAGTATGGTTGGGATCTTATTTGGCTGGATCATCATTATTGGAATGAAGAGATAAAGAGCCGGGTGCGATCATTTGCTAACTTGATCCTCTCGCCAGAACATGAACAGAGATGTGCTGCAGAGTTAGTATATCAACAATTTGCCAAAGATCGAACTGCATGTAGAAGAATGGCTGAATTTGCACATATCGTTGATTTCCGTTTACCGGGTATTCAGAAGCTTTCTCCGCTCCCAGAGATTATCAGCTATTATCGCAGTATACCGGATAAATATAGCAAGCTCCAACAACTGGTCGAAAACGTCTCCAGAGGAGTATTTTGGGACGAAGACTTACAAGACGAATATGATAGCAAATATCTTCCTCTACGAGAGGCTGCTTTCTCGTCGGCTTTTGAATCCCTCACCTCACACAAGATACGCAATTACATTATCGCGGTGGCGGAGTCTCCAAAAGTGCTGGCAAAGAGTATTCTGGCTGAGAAAATATTTACCGAAAAACTCGAAGCAGTTATTGTGGTATTGTTTTCTCGAGATGGAAAAATAAGTATAAGAAGAAAGCCGAACACAAATATTAGGTGTGATCTTATTGCATCGAAATTGGATGGTGGTGGTCATAGTTATGCTGCCGGGGCCATCATTAGGAGAAAAAATAACGAGGCTCATGACGATAATGAGAACAATGATAGAGGGATACAAACCAAAGAAGTCGTCCAAGCACTGGAGACCGTGATCGAATGACAATAAAAATGCAAAACGACAGAGTCATTTAAGAACAGATGTAAACGAATAAACTTCCAAAAAACTCAGATTGACACAGACATCAAAAACTAGGATTAGTTGACAACAACGAATGATGGTCTTTTTTGATTTGCATTTACTAAAAGACGTATTAAATAAGCATTCCATTCACAACTATGACAGTCATTGAAGAGTGTTGTAAGTGCATGAAAGCTATGGTAGATGATGGCACAATACAAC
>JBPCNB010000843.1:0-1889 GCA_051001675.1 Nitrososphaeraceae archaeon
AAATGAAACGCCCGTGAAGGTACAAAATGGTGTTAGTGCTTCTAAGCGTGTTGAAAGGAGTATAATTGAGCCGGCAATCATTGTATCCGATAGTATCGCAAATTTCAAACAGTCGCCCCATCTCGCTATAGAAGAAAAAACTTACGATGGAAGACCCTCATTGCAATTTACTGGGGGCAATGCTAGTATTGTTATAACTAATAGCACAGTGATTTTTAGTTCCCCTGAAGGTAAAACTAGCCAGAATATTTCCTCAACCAGTATTTGGGAGAAAATTCAATCGCTATCTCAACAGGTAAAAGAAGATACTTCAATCATTAATAAAGACAAATTTCTTTCTTTGCTTGAAAAAATAGAATCCCTCAATGAACAGCAGGAGAAGAAAGTCTCGATATGGACTAGACTAAATTATAGATTTGCTGGAAAAAAATGGGTATTCCCTATCACAACTCCTTATATTCTTAAAATTATCGACATACTGGGGGATTTTTATAGCAAAGATAACAAATAGAACCCATTGAAGTCTAATTAATCCAGATGCAATATCCCAAGACCTATGAAATACAATACAATTCCATAGGATAAGCCTAAGCCTGCAATTGCTAAGAATATCGGTAGATTGTATCTTTTGTATTCTAACAGATCCATTCCTTTAGTCATTCTTCTTTTTCCTTCCTGAGAAGAGGAGGAAGAGGGCTATAAATTAAATCAAATCCAATGAAAGAAGGATTCAGGCTTATCTACAGATTAGTTAATTAGTTTTTGTTTTGTCACTTAATTTATCTTTGAGCAATTATCCAAAAAAATAAAGAGGGACAGGCTAGTACTGCAGAGTTTGGTTGAATGTTCCTGTCTGTGTCTCTGTTTCTGGTGTCACAGTTGTGTTCACCATGAATGGATGCTGCACTTGCTGCACTTGGGGTGGGAATATTGGACCTTTGTCTTTTGGATTCCATGTTAGTATGACTTTACCATAGGTCTCCACCAGTTTCTTTAAAGTAGCATTTTGTTGCTGCTCACTTAACTGTGGAAACTTTGGATCAGCCCTATCTGGCGCAAACTCTTCTTTATGATTATGCCAATTTGGTTTTTCTCTATCTGGTAGATTTTTGTATGCATCTGCAGTAATCATATATTCTACACCAATCAGGGTTGCATTTGGTGAGTCGGTGTCATAGAGTTGACATACCATCATAATCTTGTCGTTGGGCTTACAGAAATGCCATACTCTTAGCGTTGGATCGTCGAAGATGTGTCTTACTGCTGTTAGAGGTCCTGATGGCGGTCCACCAAAACTTTGCGTAGCATTCTGGGCTTGCACTGCAATCATTGTCACTGTAGATATTCCGAATAGTAGTGCTATGAGAGAAGCACATACGATTGTCCCAGTCTTGAGAATCAGATTATTATTTTTTTTCCTTTTGTTGTTAAGGGATTTCATCTTCTGGATAAGGCATGAGTAACATTGGATATAAAGCGCAAATATAATTTTCATTGGTAATTATCAGGTTTGGTAATCACAATCATGTGAAAGTTCAACCAAGAGTGTTTGAACAACGCCACAAGATTAGGTTTACATGCTATAATGTGTAATATATTACATGTTCGGGTTCGGAATTGTATTAATGCATATCGCGGATTTCTTTCCAAGACGAAAATATGACAAAAAATAAAGGATTAGTAAAAGTGAGGAAGAATATAAAAGGAAAGAAGGAAAACAATGCCACACATGTAGAGATCTTTTTGACAGCGAAATGGCATTAGAAGATCATATCAAAAGAAAACATCCTGGTACATCCTAACTTTTTGCAGTGGCATAAGGCTAAACTATATAGCGCTGGCACCGACCGAATGGGTTCAATCTTCGTCCATGAGGGATCAGTATCACT
>JBPCNB010000844.1:0-3479 GCA_051001675.1 Nitrososphaeraceae archaeon
ATATTGAGTGGACCACTTAAACTGATATTATCAAAATGATGAGGATAAGTTATTCTAACTGCTGGCGTGTCTGAGATCGAGGGAAGAGGCATTGGGATTTGAGCCCCTATTTTGTTAAATGAACTCACTTTAATAAAAAATGTAATAAGTTGCAAATATAACAGCAACAACAGCAGCAGAAATAACTGCTAACACCTTAGATCAGACTACCTCTCCTGAAGACACACTTGGCGCTCAGATATCCAACCAAACAGAATCCGCTGCCTCAGCCGTGGCAGGATTGTCTACCAGTAACTCGAAGATGGAAAATAATCAAATTACTAACATTCAGAACGTCATTAACAATATAGCGATTAGTTCTGCACAAAGTGAATTAAAAAGTTTCTTATGGAAGATACTTTTACAGGAAAGCTTGCAACAGTTAAGAAAAATGGAAGTCCGCATGTTGTTCCAATTTGGTTTGATGTCGAAGAAGGAAACAGCAGAAACAGGAACAAGGTAAGAAACATCTATTTTACAATCGGCCGGGAATCAGTCAAGGCAAAAAATATTCAATGCGATAGTAGAGTAAGTATTTGTGTGGACGATCAGACGCCGCCTTTTTCATTTGTTTCAATATGTGGTAATGCAAAGTTAATTCCTTACAAACAAAAAGAGGTCTTGAAATGGGCAACCAAAATTGCCGAACGTTATATGGGAAAGAAAAATGCGGAGGCGTACGGTGAAAGAAACAGTGGTGAAGACGAGGTGTTGGTACGGATAAGACCAACTAAAATAATTGCAGAAAAGGATGTTGCTATCTGAGGCTGTATCTATTTTAATGTAGGCAAATATACCCAAGAGAAGAAGAGCTCCGTCGCAGCTAAATAGGTCATACTAAGCCATAGAAAGTTTGAAGATGTCCATATCGAATATGAACATCAAATTTCTACACGTCGACTAATTGGTAGAAGTTAATATCTCATCAAACTTTCAGATCTTGTTTTTCTTTATTATTACAAATAAAAAATCTATTGTGCCAAAATAATCCAGCACTGGTAATAAAATAACTAGTGACAAAAAATAAATTCCACATTCATTTTTTGGAGAGCGATAACATTGGAACTGTAAGCAAAAGCACTGTCTCCTATACTCATTATCAATACAGCCAAATAAATCCAAGGAACAGATGTCAATTCACCTTTCATAGGATTCAAAATAATTAGGGCGGCTGGTATCAATAGAATGGTATCTAATGTGGGATAAGAAATAGAAATTAGGAATGACGTAATGCCTCCTTGAGTTGTAAAATTAGCTGTTTGTGAGATGCCGCTGATTAAGAATAGGAGAAAGATAGCGCCTGCGACAGATACAAATAACTGGTGGGTTCTGGAATTTGATGCACCAAAAAATCGGTACATTTTAAATACAAAATACAATAGTGGTCCATAACCAATTAGCCACAGGGCGTCTGCTATTGAAGGAAAAGGATTTTCTATTACTAGCGCGATTTCATAGTAACTCCAGATTATTTCCGCGATTAAAAACAGCTCTAGCCCAAGAAAAGTATACGCTTTGCCCATAAGCCCATCTGTTTTTTGTCTATAAATGACCAGAACTGAAAGACCCACCGCGATAGCGGCTGCAAGTGGTTCAACGATATCACAGATAAGGACTTTTTTGTCATCCGGTGAAAGTATGATAAGGACACTGGCAAAGCCAATGGAGCCGATCAAGACGCGGATAATGTTATTGCGAACTGACTTGGTGTCAAAATATAGTTTCTGAGATTGTTTTTTTATTTTCGGTACGTTATCGTTTGACATAATCTAATTTTGTCTATTCATATCTGAATGTTGGTTTACCGAATTTGTAAACTGCATGAGAAGGTTCTTCGATAATGACGTAATCATGAGATCCAATTACTGACTTCATTGCGCCAAGTTGTTTTGGTTTAAGTTTAGAAATGTCAAATGCACATAAAATAGACGTTTTTTCGGGGAGCTCCTTGCATAATGATTGCTCAAGCAAAGCGAGACCGCGGGTATAACCGTTTCTTATCCACCATGTTGCATCATCTTCTGCAATTCTAGTCGAGGTATCAGACTTATTGTTCGCACGTATTCCATCTATCCACTTTCGCATCTTGGCAATCACATCTTCTTTTATGGGGGCATTGAAGGGACCAAAAAGTTCTTTGTATGAAATAGAGCTGGAGAGATCAAAAAGAACGTAATCCCACCACGAAAAATTAGAAAAGTTGTGATTATTATTTTCTTATAGATGTATTGGTAAGACAACTAGGTGCATTTTTAGCTATTACCTCTAGTTTCTCCTTTAAGACATCTTGAGGAACATATCCTACAATTTCTCCGACCTCCCTGCCTTCGCAAGGTTTATGACAGGTATTCCTTGGACTCCATGACTCGATGCGAGATCTCCTTCCTCTTGAACATTGACCTTTACGAATTTGATACCCTGATAGTCTTTAGCCACTGATTCAAAAATTAGTTTCAGACGTACACAAAAGGGACACCACGGTGCCCAGAAATCCGCCGCTTACAAATTTCACATTGTGTTTGTGGTTCTGATGATTCGTTGTTTCGGTTGCATTGGTTGATCTAACTAATAGCCATTGCTTTTTGATAAAGAAGAGTAGCAAACCTACTGCTACAAATACCATTATGATAATTACTATGAAAAAGCCAGTCGAAACTGAATCAAGATTACTCAAGTCAACACCATTCATCCCGTATATTCCAGCAATCAGAGTAAGAGGCAATAAAATTACAGTAAAATGGTGAGAACCCCCATGGTATCGTTAATTTGAAGGGATACTTTAGCAACATACAGCTCACGTATTGATTTAATAGTTCCCTCATATGACTCTACGAAATCAATTAGCTGGGATATATCATCATACACCGTTTCGATATATTTCACTTCTTCTTTATCGTGTTCATTGTGAACAAGGAAATTTATAATATTTCTACACACCAGAGATGTCTTCTTAATACTATTGTCAGCAGAGATAAAGAACACACTTATTTACTGTCATTAGTATTGTTCCCAAAGAATTTGAATGGCGGGCCTACTACAAAAATTGGCTGCTGTTCCGGAATCCAATGTCCTTTCTTTTTGCATTAGTGAGTCGAGATAAATTTATCTGTCTTCCAATGTATTAACTTTAATAACTTACTTGTGATTTTTTTGAATCTATCATCCGCTGCGAAAACATTGCCGCCATTTCTTCTTTAGTATGATTGTCGAGCAAATGGTTGTTGTAACTTGATAGATCTAACTTTTGGGCACAGAACTCACAGATACAAGTATTCATTGCCTCAAAGCAATCTTCACAGTAAAAAATAGTTTTATCAGAAGAGCCAAATGCTGAAAATTCAGCCTTTATTATTTTTTCTTGATAACATCTACTACACTTTCCTTTTTCTCCTATGTGGCTCAATGATTAAGGTTGTTTATTAAAGATATAAGACGAGGAG
>JBPCNB010000845.1:0-13137 GCA_051001675.1 Nitrososphaeraceae archaeon
AATCGCTCACCGCGTACGACGTCGCGGACATTCGTCGGGGAACCAATAACCCGTAAGGAACAGAGGCAAATAATTGGGGGTTATATTATCGTTCGGTTGACGGGTAGGAGATTCTTGCGTATATGCAATGCGATCGTGACGCGATACTAGTGCCCTATCCTGTTAATTATGTAATAAAGGAGGCGGCTTCCTTAGCAGACGCAGCTGGCTATGAAATTCAAAAGATAGTAACCCAAAAACATTTAACAAAGTCCAAATTTGGGGTTGGCAGGGGAAAAGCAGAAGAATTAAAAGATCTTGCCAAAAGCATACAGTGTGACGCAATAATAATTGACGAAGTAATAAAGCCTACTCAACAATATAATCTTGCAAGCCTGTGTGGGATCGAAGTAGTTGATAGAGAACGATTAATTTTAGACATCTTTGAAAGAAGAGCAAGCACAGCAGAATCGAAAATCCAGATCAAGCTTGCACAGCTCCGTTATGAAATGATAAGAGCTAGGGAGAAAGTAAGGTTGGCTAAAGCTGGCGAGCAACCAGGATTTTTTGGTATGGGAAAGTACGATGCTGAAGTGTATTATCTCGATATCCGAAGAAGAGCAGCAGTTCTCAAGGCAAAGTTACTCAAGGAAGAATTACGAAGGGAAATTCATAGAACTCAACGATTTAAATCTCGATTGAGAACCGTCTCAATCGCTGGCTATACCTCCGCTGGAAAGACAAGCCTTTTTAATATACTGACCGGCGAATCAAAAACCGTGGGTCAAGGCCTTTTTACCACGCTGTCTACCTTTACTAGGGCCATTGCATTGGGAAATAACAAGGTATTACTCTCCGATACTGTAGGGTTCGTCAGCAAACTTCCCCCTTACATGATTGATGCGTTCAAATCCACTCTCAACGAATTAGTGTATTCTGCTCTCGTCTTGCTGATCTTAGATGCAAGCGAACCTTTAACAGATATGAAAAGGAAGTTGGCAAGCTCAATCCGTATACTAAGTGAACTGAATGTCCATATGAGCAGGGTTGTCTTTGTAATCAACAAGATTGACTTAGTCTCGGCCGATGACCTAGATGTAAAATTACTAGACTTGAGACGAGACCACCCCAATGCATACACTGTTTGTCTCTCCGCAAAGACGAGTGATAAAATTGGCGACCTAAAGTCGCTGATAAAGGAGCTCCTTTATCCCTCCCTTGTAAATTTGGATGTCACAAATTGAGTTTTCTAGACAGTTTGGCACCTATTTTAAAGATTAATGAACGTCACCTTCAACCTTAAACAAAGGAAGCGGCCTATTGAATTATTAGGGATATGGATGGAAGTATAAGAGCCAGATGTATAGCTATGCATTGTTTATTTTGGCAAAGAAGGATATCCTCAAGAATATGAACTTTACAGTTTGTGTCTGTCTGAAAAATTACATTTCTGCTTTCGTTAGTACGCTTGGCTGGGTACATCAGGCCCAAAATATATTCCTAGGGTTTATCTTTAGTCACACCTTATCCTGCCAATTTATTATAATAGTAACTCTGCTTCCATTAATGAAGCCACCCTTATAGGCCACTGAAAATATTTGTTCCATGGCTGATTAAAAAGTATGCCTATTTTAGGTGCAACCAGATCAATCAAATTGCTTGGTGCGTCATCAATTAAAATATCGAACGAATACTCTGATTTGGGAATATCATCATACACGAACGATAAGTCGTCGGAAAATACGTCGTGGAAATCCAGCCATTGGGCGACATATGGAACAGTGGATCTCTCTCTTTTTGTTAAAATCGAGATTCTATAACCTTTTCGATGAATGCGCCTCGTTAGTTCTCCTAATGTTTTTCCCGTTGGAGGGATGTCTCGCCATCGGTGCTTCCAAATATCATTAAACAAATCTGAAATATTAGTAGGCGAGATAGGAAGTATATTGGCAATATCCCATGAGGTAATTTCAGACTTCGATACTCGCGTACCCATTCTGGTATTATATTCATCTGTCCAGACGATCATGGTGTCTGCCAGGACAGAATCAACATCTATTGCGACTGTCTTGGTTGGTCCAATGCCTGACATAACTGATAGAGAGCCATTAGTAATGATAATAATTTATGGTTTGTATCCGGGGAGAGCGTTACGAATTCAGAACCGCGCTAAACTACATCACAAATTCTAAGTTGCAAACTCCTTGGTGAGAAGAGGCGTTCAAATTGGGGTCGATGCTTCAGAATAAACGATGTCAACGTTTATTTCGTATTCGTCAAGCAAGGATGTCGTTCAAAAATAAACGTCAATTAACTCCTTTTTTAGCTGAAATACACTTTCGCACTAATGGCATGGACCCTGGGGAGAATTATTAATTATTCACCTTACTAGTGCAAAAAAGAAAAATATCACTGATACTTCTTCCATCTGCAGAAAGAGGATGAATACTTAAATTCCCCAAAGGAGATCGTAATCAATTCTCCATAGTTTAACGACTGACAAGATTGCTCAACTCTCTCTGCTTCTCTCCAGTCTCCTTTTTGATTTTTAAGAAATCTGCGTACAGGATACCCATTTATTGTACCTTCCGGAAATACAGAAATTGAGATGAATGGTAGACTTCTGATATTGCATAGTATTATTGCCATAATGATATTGCTTTTTTTCATCACTGTCTTATGTAGCTCGCTCTTGCTAACAATGATGTTCCTTCGTTGGAACCAAGGAGCCTTTTCTTTAACGCTTTTGGTAGCCGCGGCATTAATTTCGAGTCTTCTTACATTCATATTTTCAGTAAAGGTAGTAAGTTCGTTGTACGACAATTTGTACCGGTTGCTTTCGGTAAAACAATTCTCAGAACATAGTTAACGAGATTTGCACACCGATTCAGAACGTTTACGACAAGCATAGCTCTTATCAGATCAGAACTTTTAGATTCTAGAATCGAGCAGATCCAGACGCAATATAAAAAATGACTCATTCAAAAAAGCTTTAAAAAAGATCAATCCTATATTAACGCACAAGCTGCTGGCTGGAGAGCATTGGCTCTTCATTTAACGATAAATCTAGAGCTACAGAAGCTCCACTTCCTTTTAATGGTCAGTTTCAAAACAGGGAGGAGCATAACATCTTCAAAGTACGTTTGCTTGCACAGTTATATTTTTTCAGGCCTGCCAGCCCGAGAAGTATCTCAATGTCTAATCCCATTTATTAAAAGAAATCATGTTTCCGTATGGAATTGGATTAGAAAAAATATTTCAAAAAAAGAGAATCAGAATACCTGCATTCATTGTAAATGAAATTCTAGTTAAAGCAGACAAGGAAGACGTATCGCCATGAATTGCAATTGAGCTATCAGATAAGATAATCCCTGATATTCGTACTTCAGTAGAAAGAAACATGCTTGTTGTAAAATAATTCCTTCAAAATTTAATTACAAAATTCGGAAAACATAGTATAATCGACTGATGGTGGGCCTTCTCCAAGCATGCAGATTCTTGAACATAATAAATCATCTACATTCTTTGAAAAAGAAAAGCATTAAAGAAAGAACAATTCAGCACATAAATGACAGGACTGAAATGGTTGATGAGTATTTTCCACGTACGAAAGAGAGATGTAATTTACAACGTATGACAAATTGGCTTAATCTTTTAGTTAGGAAGCATAACAAAGAAATTGAACAAAAGATTTGGTTGAGTGAATATAGGGGAAAACAGGCAGTAACGACCTAAATATATAAATATGTGGTACCGTTCGTGTGTCAGACAATGCTCGCTCAAAAAATAAAGTTGAGGTTAACGATCTTAGTTCGGTGCATCTGTAAATTGACACCGGGATTTATTCATAAAATACTTAAGTTTGTTTAGCCAACGCCGGTGGGTCGTTGATGTTCTTTATGTTCTAACTTCATATGTTCTTCCTTATCTTGTGCAGTCATGAACGCAATTCCGCACTTATCGCAACGAATTTCCTCTGGCGCTGTCGATGGATTCCCAGATGACATTAGACACTAAATTGGTTTAGTCACTTAAATACATATATGAGCGCATCACTGAAAAGCCAGTTCCACATCGTGGCTCATTCTGGAGCAGGATTTATTACTATTGACAGAAACGAAAAGCAATGATGTTTCATAAAAACGTTAGAAAAAAAGTTAGACATGCCAACCGAATCAAGATTGTTCCTCGCCTATATGAAATGACTTGGGAAAAATCTATTAATGTTATAATGAGGTACCGTACAAGGACGAAGTTCCTCTCAAAATTAGGTGGAGAATTTATCGAATTAGTAGGCATGATTTCCAGTCTTCATTTATGTACTTATTCACAACTTTACACTCGAAGACTTTAGCAAGATTGGACTAATTAGGCATCCCACATATAAATAGACCAAGGAATAATTCATTTCAGTATGCATATTCCCTTAAAATATCTACAAAACGACTTATGCGCCCATGCTGGCCTTCGGGAATTACCTGCACCCATAACATGTAATGCGGCATTTAATCGATGGATAATCCTTTCGACTTCTTTAAATCCTCATATTGTTTGTGACGACTTTGGTTGAATTCTAAGTTGCTGTTTTCGCCTAACAGCTAAAATCTGAGCCCTTAAAGCGAAGTCACACTCACAAGAGGGGGTCGCGATCTGGTTCCAAGGAAAAAATAATGTGAACAAGCATGACATGGGTTAAAGGAAAAAGTGGAAACAATAAACCTGTTCCGACGCTTCCTCGTTCACGTACGCGTTTTTTCTTTACTTTGAATAAAAAGGCCTTTATCCTTTTGCCTGGCCTGGTTAGAATTATCCAGCAAATTCTGGTAACGTGGTATCGGAGAGGATATTGTACTGTTGTGAAGGGTTGATGGAAAGCCATACAGGATTATTCTAATGCCACCTGCGTAATGCGTAATCTCTTTTATCAGTATATTCTGACCGTGCAGATTTAAATGGACCGTCAAAATCGTGATGGGCCGAAAGGGAGTTGAACCCTCGACCTTTCGATTATCAGTCGAACGCTCCACCAAGCTGAGCTATCGGCCCTGAAATTATTATTCTTAAAAACCAACGCTATTTAAGCGCTCGCCGAGTATATTGATTTGAGAACAAAAAGCGTCAATAACTTTTATTATTTTTAACAATTAAACTAGATAAGCAGCCGGCTTAGCTAGCGAATTATGAGCATTCCTCATACAATTAAGCATAGGAAGACTATCGAACATCTCGTATATGATAATCTCGTATTCTCCTATTGGCTTCTAATCATTGTATAACAGTCGTCGCAACCGGATTCACTCTTATAAATTTATTACGCCTCCGCAAGATAGGTGACATTCTGATCCTCGTCAAGTCTGCAAAACCAAACTCGCTCTGCATCTATATTTTACGGTTTGCAGGAACTCGGTAGTCGATATCGTGGTTGTGGAAACTTCATACCTAATATATTAGATGGGGACACTCAATACTAATGTTAGATAGGTTCCACTATAACTATGCCTAATGGTATTCGAAATGTCGCCATAATCACCAAGATTAACAGCATCGAAGCGTATCAGACTGCAAAAAATATTGGTGATTTATTAATCGGAAAAAGAATCAAGGTATATGCAATCGAGCCTTTATTTGATGAAAAGATGATGTCTATCAGTCCCGAAGCCATTGGAACGCTCGATCTTGATCTTATATTTGCGATTGGCGGAGACGGAACGACTCTCAAAGCATTTAGAATTCCCCCTTTTTGTATCCCAGTATTGAGTATAAACATCGGAGGACACAAAGGAATATTGTCCGAATTAAAAAGTGGATCTGTAGATTCTATCGTCGAATCACTAATCCTGGGTAATCATTACTATGATTCTAGGATGCGTATACAGGCCTCAATAGAAGGGACCAAGACGCCTCCAGCACTAAATGACATTTTATTTACAAGAGTAAGCCTAACCAGGACACCCTTATTATCGATTAGAATTATGGGAGATGAAGTACAAGAGAAAATGGATGGAATCATTATTTCAACTCCTACAGGGTCAACAGGGCATTCATTTTCAATCGGTGGTCCTGTGCTACATGAAAGTCTACAAAGCTTGATGCTCAGTCCCTTAGCTTCAGTTAATAGATTACCATTTGTCGTACTTCCAGTGGAAGACGTTCAAATAGAAAGTTCACATGACTGTTTCCTGACGATCGATGGACAGGAAACTCAGAGAATACCAGCTGGACAAAAAATAACCATTTCTCGTTTTCCCATAGATGCACGTTTCCTGAGAATGAAAAGAAAGGGAGCCCGGCAACTTGAAAAGCTCGGATTTATATGAATACGTTCTAGATGCAAATGCCTTTTACATAGGACTCCCTTTCTTGTCTTTTACAAAATGTTACACTACAACTCTAGTGTTTCAAGAGGTTCATCATTTAAAGGGCTCATACTCGCTATTGGAAACGCTCGTAGAAACCGACAACCTAAGAATAGTAGATCCAGATCAAAAATTTGTCAATCTAGTAAATAGTACAACAAGAAAATCAGGAGATTCTTCAAAGCTTTCTGTGGCTGACGTATCTGTGCTTGCAGTTGCTTACCAATTAAATAAAACTTTGATATCCGACGACTACGCAGTTGAAAACACGGCAAAACTTCTCGGTATTTCAATTAAGCCTCTTGGGACCAAGGGTATCAAGCACGTACGGAAATGGATTTCATTTTGTGGAACTTGTGGAAAGGGTTACAGCCCTAATTTAAGGGAGTGCTTAATATGTGGCAATAGGTTGAGACGCAGATTCAAGAGACTATAGCATTTTGGGGGACCTACTTACTTCGTAGAGGCCCAGCAATTTAATTATTATTTTTTTTGTAAGGTTGTTCTAATGAAGGTTCAAACTTTACATTGTAACAGAAAAGGTACGTAAGGATTAATTGTAGAGGCCAAATTCTAGCTAACTGTAATTGTCACAAGAAATCAAGGTAACTACTACCCTCATAAAAAGTCTCATCGTTCCACGGCTTGCGGATTCTAAGAAGGGCGATAACGGGATTGTTCTCATCGTAGGCGGGAATAAAATATATCATGGAGCACCAATACTTGCATCGACCGCCGCGATGAGATGCGGAACAGACCTTGTGTATACAGCTGTTCCAAGATCAAATATTTTGAGTACCCGGGCCCTATCCCCGAATGCAATCGTGCTACCGCTTCCAGATGATAAATTGACTCTAGGCGCTGCGAATCGACTAACTTCAATGTTACCAAAAAGACCTGATTCAGCTGCCGTAGGCATGGGTATGACCATAGCCAAACCAGAAGCGTTGAAAGCGCTTATAAAGCGACTCAGAATCAACGGAACAAAATTACTGCTTGATGCCGCTGCACTTATTCCGGCCGTTTTAGATGATATAGCCGGGACTGATACAATCATTACCCCTCACCCAGGAGAGTACAAGAGAATCTTCGGCGAGGATGTGGGAAAAGATGAGGAGCTTAAACTTTTGAATGTCCAAAAGATGACACAAAAATACCAAATCACTATTGTCCTTAAGGGACCGGTAAATGTCATCTGTGATAGCAATAATAAATTTGCTCTTATTAACAGGTCTACCCCCGCGATGACGGTTGGAGGGACGGGCGATATATTGTCTGGCCTAGCCGCGGGTTTCCTGAGTAAGATGAACCCGTTTGATGCATGTCTTCTAGGTGTATATTTCAATGGCGCAGCTGCTTCCTTGGCATATAGGAGATTAGGGTTACACATAGTTGCGACTGATATCGTAGATGAGATACCATACGTGTTGAAAGAGTTTGACACTGTAGAACAGTAGCCTAGTGCAATCAAGGATCCTGGTATAGCTTAACTGTCCTTTAAAACCGACTATTTCGAAACGCTAGGCACGTAAGGAGGTTTTGTGCAAATAATTTTGTTTCTTAAACAATATAGATTTACATCATAGTAATTCAAACCTTAATCTGACTCTAAATTATCGGTAATTATAATGAGCTTAGCCCCGCAGGAATTAGAAAATAGTGCTAGTAAGTATGCCGCTGAGGCGATCCGGCTAGATTCGGAGGGATCCCGCGGAATGGCCATTCAATCATATCAAAGGGCAATAGAGGCCCTCGTAAAATTAGTCCAGGTGTACCCGGAATATAAATTAAATAGAATATACATGGAAAGAGCCAGCACCTACCAAAATAGAATCAAAGCATTGCAAATGGCCCCCGGTTTCGGCGATGACGTGAGTGAGGGGGCTCATAGTCCAGACATGAAGGCAATTAACCCTCGCACTCAAACTCTTAAAGAGAAGACCACCACACTAAAGGAAAAAATACAAAATTTTGAAGAGCCATCTAACAGGCAGAATAATGTCAACAATGCCACTGAGTCATCCAAGTCAGACTTTGACGACCTTTTGCTAAAGGAAAAACCTGATGTGTCTTGGGAAGAAGTTGTTGGTTTGGATGATGCGAAACGTGCAATAAAAGAATCGATAGTGTACCCTACCAAAAGACCAGACCTGTTTCCCCTAGGCTGGCCAAGAGGCATGTTACTTTATGGGCCGCCAGGCTGCGGCAAGACATTATTGGCAGCCGCCGCTGCGGCTGAAATAGAGGGTTATTTTATTAACGTTGATGCATCTTCCATGATGAGCAAGTGGCTAGGGGAAGCAGAAAAAAATGTATCGAAACTTTTTGTTATGTCCAGAAGGCTTTGCGATACTGAAAAGGTTCCGGTCCTTCTTTTTATAGATGAAATAGATTCACTTTTGGGCGCACGAAACAGCGAAGTTGGGGGAGAGGTAAGGGTAAAGAATCAATTTCTCACTGAAATGGATGGGATTAATGGCAAATCTAAAGATTCACTTCTCTATGTCATAGGAGCTACCAACAAGCCTTGGACCTTGGAAGCTGGATTTCTAAGGAGATTTCAAAAGCGAATATATGTTACGTTGCCCGATAGCGCATCACGTACGAATTTGTTTAACCAGTACACCTCGCCCCTAAAAAAGGATAGGATTTTCAAATGCGAAGAGTTAGCTAAAGCAGCTGAAGGATATAGCGCAAGCGATATCAAGGACATCTGTCAGGCTGCTCAGCTGAGAGTCGTCGATGAGTTATTTGAGAGCGGTAAAGCATTGGAGACTACGTCGAACCCAAGAGCGATTACAATGGCGGACTTGAAAGAAATATTCAAAGTAAGAAAGCCCAGTGTCAGTATGGAGATGATTAGAGCGTATATGAGGTGGAGTGATCAGTATAAGGCCTTATGATCGCGAATATACATGGACGGTTCAATACTAGTATTAGAACGTGAGCGATCCTGCCAACTATTGGTGATTGCGAAGAAACTATGCCATTTAGAAGATACCGCATCTAACCTTTTGACCTGTAGAGTTGGATGACCTTTGCAAGGGATAATCAACCGGGGTTAGGAGTTGGCAGATAAACTTACTCCTAATAGCGAATAGGATTAACACAGCAACCTTCTCTATTCAATTTTACCTCTTTTTGCTTTAAATCTTTCTATAGCTTCTGATATTTTGTTCATGGCTGCTTGTTTTCCTTCCCAACCCTTTACTCTGACAAATTTTCCCTGTTCTAACTCTTTGTAATGCTCAAAGAAATGTTTTATTTGGTCCTGTATATATCTAGGAATATCTTTAACGTCTTCAATTTCTGAAAATGTGGGATCTATTTTTGGTATGGGTGTTGCAATGACCTTAGAATCTTGACCTTCTTCATCCTCTGTTATTAGAACTCCAATCGGGCGAGACCTTACTACTGAGAGCGGCAAAATCGGATCTTCTCCCAGAATAAGTGCATCGACCGGGTCACCGTCCATTTCCAATGTCTGTGGGATAAAGCCATAATTACATGGATAAAACATTGCGGTATATAATTTCCTATCGACGAACAAGAATCCCGTTCCCGAATCAAACTCATACTTGACGCTGTTACCTTTTGGGATTTCCACCACGACATTAATTGCTTCGGGAGGATTAGTTCCAGCACCTAAAGAATCTAGTTCTTTCAAATCAATATCATGCCAATTGTTTCGAATATATTCCTATTGCACTGGCAAAAATATAAACATGCTCTAGGATTGCCTAGCATATAGATGGAACTTCATGGTAAATTTGTCGCCAAAGCAATTGAAGATGAAACTAGAAAGTACCTCGAAACTTTAGATCTACGGGCTCTCGTGGAAGATGAGACTAAAGGAAAAGGCGATTTGGTTGGGTATATTGAGGGTCCGCCCACAATGAATGGTGAACCACATGTGGGCCATCTGCGCGGCCGTATAATTAAAGACTTGTGGTATCGATATAATGTGCTTCAAAAGAGAAATGTTATCTTCAGGGCTGGTTGGGATTCCCAAGGATTGCCTGTGGAACTGCAGGCTGAGAAAGAGTTAGGGTTGACCGGCAATAAAATAGATAACATAAGGAAAGTTGGCATAGAGAAATTTGTTGCTACATGTAAGAAATTGATAAAACTTTACAATGAAAAATGGATTCTCGTTGACAATCTACTTGGGATGTCGTTTAACTATGACAAGTCCTACTGGACATTTCACGATAAATATATAGAAAGGGAATGGAAGTACCTTAAGAGGGCTTGGGAAGACCGAATTCTCAGAGAATGGTACCGTGTTGTGGCATATTGTCCGTCATGCCAAACCTCTCTAAGTAATGCTGAGGTTAATCAAGGATATGAAACGGTTGAGGATCCCTCTTTTTACTATAAAGTAAAGCTGTCGCAGGACAATACCTATCTAGTAATCTGGACCACTATGCCATTCACAGTAGTTACAGACGAATTGGTCGCCGTAAATCCTAACCACAATTATGTGCGCTTAAGAATTAAGCAAGAGGAATGGATAGTTGCGCAGGATCGCATGGATTCTTTGATGAAGGATCTGCAAATTGTTGAATTTTCGATAGTCGAAGCTATGAAAGGTAGAGATCTTGAAGGCATACGATATCTTCATCCGCTTTTATCCATGATTCCAGGCCTTGACGATCTCGCTAGAAAAGCCAAAATCCACATGGTTGTAGCGGAAGAATTTGTGGATGTGGCAAGTGGTAGTGGCATAGTGCATCTCTCTCCAGCTAATGGTCAGGAGGACTTTCAGATTGCTGAACGAAGAAAAATTCCGACCTTTGTACCAATAGATGACAGGGTTAATTTTACTCAAGAAGCAGGCATATTTAGAGGGTTATTTGTAAGAGATGCTGATGATAAAGTCATTGAAGCAATGAAACAAGCCGGCGCTTATGTTAAGCTTGGAAGAATAAAGCATCAATACCCCACGTGTTGGCGTTCCCATCATAAGGTTGTATGGCTAGCTAGAAGAGAGTATTTTTATATGATTGAGGGACTGGGAGATAAACCACTAACTGCTGCTCTTAAGGTAGAATACTTTTATGATGCTCCAAAAAACAGATATCTGGAAATTATAAAGGAAAAGGTGCCATGGTGTGTTTCAAGAGAGCGTATATGGGGCGCACCTCTTCCTATTTGGGCATGTACGCAGTGCAGCCACAAAGTTGGACTATTTACAAGGAAAGAAATTGTAAACAAAGCGCAATCCCTTCCTGATGGCCAAAATTTTGAATTGCATCGCCCACAAATTGATAGAGTGGAGATAAAATGTGAGAAATGCGGCAGTAGAATGGAACGAGAGCCATTCGTTCTTGACACATGGCATAATAGCGGTGCTGCTCCTTATGCCTCGCTCGAGGATGAGGAATACTTCAAGCTCATTCCTGCAGCGTTTATGACTGAAGGAATCGATCAGACAAGAGGTTGGGCATATACTTTGCTTATGCAAAATGTAATCTTGACAGGAACACCCATAGCACCATTCAAATCATTTTTGTTTCAAGGTCATGTCTTGGACGAAAGGGGCAATAAGATGAGTAAGAGTATAGGAAATGTCATAGACGCCCACACGCTACTCAATGAAAATGCTGTTGACCTAATCCGATTTTATTTTATGTGGAAATCTTCCCCGATAGAGTCTTTGAATTTTAGCCTCACAGAGATGGCGACTCGAACATACCAAATCATGAGTACCCTATACTATTTGCATGTCTATTTCAGGGAGAACAGCAAGTTTGACAAATTCAATCTAGAGAAAAATAATCTTCAATGGGCTATACGGAGTAACTTGTTGCGCATCCCTGAATCATGGGTATTGTCAAAGCTTCAACTCGTTATCGAGGAAGTCGGTAGTGCATTTGGAAAATGCAGGTTCCATGAAGGTGCTAAGTCAATAGAAGAATTCATAATCAATACTTTGAGTCAGACCTATGTCCCAGTAACTAGAAATGAAATCTGGGATGACAGTCTGGAAACATTGCCTCGTAGGTTAGCAATTTACTCAGTATTGGGTCACGTGTTAAAGCAGGTTGACATAATGCTTCATCCTTTATCACCGTACATTTCGGACTTTCTCTACCTAGCGTGTTTTCCTGACAAGAAAAGTATTTTGCTAGAGGATTGGCCTGTTTATAATGAAAAATTAATTAACAAACAGATTGTGACATCATTTAATAAATCAAGAGAAATTGTTTCGCTTTCGAATGCTGCCAGAATGAAAGCAAAGCTGAAGAGGAGGTGGCCCATAAAGAAAGTTTGGATTTGTTCTGCGGCAGAGGATTTTTTTGATCTTGAATCAATATTAGAGATGTTGAAGAGCCAGATAAATGTTCAAGATTGTACCATTATACATTTCGCGAACGACACTAATTTACACAAGATGTTAAGCCTTTTAGAAAGCGAGGCTCCTATAATTCCAAAAATCAGCTTATCAAAGAGAAATATAGGACTAAAAGCAAGGGCAGACTTAGAAAAGGTATTACATTCATTTGAAAGAGTCGATAAGTATCAACTACTAAGAACCTTAGAATCTTCAGGAAAATTTTTGCTTGTATATGAGAATGAGTCAGTAATAGAGTTGAAGTTGGACGATATCGTGATATCCTATGACGCGGCAGAAGGATATACTATGGCTGAAAAGGTGGGCATGATCGTCTTCATAGAATCTAAGCGGGACAGAGAACTAATTACAAAAGGGTTGATGAGGGATCTGGCTAGGAATTTGCAACAGCTTAGAAAAGAGCGCGGCTACAATACGACAGACGTACTTGCAACAGCTTACATC
>JBPCNB010000846.1:0-2264 GCA_051001675.1 Nitrososphaeraceae archaeon
CCATATGGCCATGTTCTTTTTCGTTCATAAGTATCAATGAACCATCTTCTTGCGTAATTAACCTCCCTTTGGCCAGCGGTTGATATTTTTCGTAGTCTATTTGAAACCTGAGCTTTGGCTTTCCAAACCCCAATTGGTCGCGAACAGCGGGTTCCATTTTATCTACACTCCAGGGAGGATCCCACACTATTGACACATTTACACCAGCGACACCGTTTATTTTACCAACATATCTCTTAACATCGCTTACCAGAGTATCATGTAATGGACATCCACGAGTCGTCATTGTCATTTCAATGTCAATATTGTTTTCTTCGTTCACTTTTACACCATATATGAGGCCCAAATCAACCACGTTAACTGGAATTTCAGGGTCCATACATTTTCTTAAAGCTGAGTAAACTTCTTCTTGTGTAACTTTGCCCGGCATCTCTTAATAAAAGAGGTTTCAGAGATTAAATACTTTATCTATCTACTCGTTATGTTTTTTTTAATATTTTTTTTATAAGGCGGCTGCAAAATACCTTTCTCTGTAATGATTCCCGCTATAAGCTCAGGTGGTGTGATGTCAAATGCTGGATTCAACACGTCTACTCCCTTAGGTGTAATTACGCGATTTCCGACTTGTAGTATTTCTTTTGCATCTCGTTCTTCTATTACAATATCACCGATATTACTTTTCAAGTCGAAAGTAGAGATAGGAGCAGCGACATAAAACGGAATCATGTGGCGATTGGCCATAACAGCAACTTGATATGTCCCAATTTTGTTAAATACATGTCCTGTTCTCAACACTCTATCTGCACCCACTATCACTCTACTAATCATTTTTTGAGACATTACATATCCTACAGCTGTATCTGGGATTAGACAGACATCTATTCCATCATGCTTCAGTTCAAAAGCAGTAAGCCTTGAGCCTTGCATAACTGGCCTGGTTTCGGTTGCAATTACACGTACCTCTTTTCCGCTTTCCCGTGCAGCCCGAATGACACCAAGAGCAGTACCGTATGCGACTGTCGCAAGAGAACCTGCATTACAATGTGTTAAGACTACTTCTCCATCATTTATCAGCTCTGCTCCGTTCTTCCCTAGCTCTTTGTTTGTGCTAACATCGTCCTGAGCCATCTTTAGAGAATATTCAAGTATCCCTTTACGAATTTGATTAACGGAATTCCCTTCTCTCGCCTTCTTCATAACGAGATCTAAGGCCCATACGAGATTAACTGCTGTAGGTCTGGTTCCTCTCAGGAGGGTAAAAGCAATTTCCATATCAGACAGTAATTCAGCAGTACTAACAGCTTTGCTCTGAAACGATGCAAGACACATACCAAAGGCCGCTGCAACACCTATTGCTGGTGCTCCTCGAACAACGAGACGTTTTATGGCCTTGGCAACCTCTTGGTATTTGGTATATTTAACGTATTCAAGCTTTTTAGGCAACTTTGTCTGATCAATCATGACTACCTTTCCATCTACCCACGACACAGTGAGAAGTGAATTATCCATCACGTACTTTTTGTCCCGAACCAATAAATGGTAAGGTCCAATCATTATTATAATAATTTACTGCATAAAATAACACAATCAATTTGTGTCTATGTTTAGAAGAACATATAGACAGATATGCTAAAGAACTTGGATGATTCAGAATCCCTGATAAAGCTTAACTAACTTTTTCCAGAGGAGGAATGTGAATGTAGTTCCACTCGCTCCACAATCCAAATTGACATTGTCTGAATAATGTTGACATATGTTTTTTCTTTCATTGATTGATTCTCGCAGAAAGCCGATTGAAATTCAGAATGAACTATAATTTCAAATCCGAATATCAGAGAATATGAAATTTTGTTTAGTAACACTGTCTGATGAATATCCTATAACCGAGGCTCTATAATTTCACCGATTGTTTGATTTAATGCAGCTTCGGCTATGTCAGAGGAATGTTCTGCCGTTCTTCTTATATCTTCTAAAATTAGTTTTATATTCACAAGATTATAATCACGGACCTTCTCCCTGTCCAAAAGAGAAATGATCTCTTCTTCAATAACCCTTACATTGACTGATCTATCGACTATGCTATCTGCCAAGTAGTAGTCTTTCCGCAAAAATGCTTCCACAGAATCATTAAGGATAATAAGAGACATTTGGCTCATCTCTTGTATTTTTTCGAATAATTCCTGTGGTAGTTTTTCACCTATCTTCATAGATTTGACTGCTATACCTGTCGCATGATCTGCAATTCTTTCTATGCGCTTCACTGC
>JBPCNB010000847.1:0-2921 GCA_051001675.1 Nitrososphaeraceae archaeon
ATGCTGAACCCACGACAAATAGAATTTCCGGCACATCTAGGCTTTAATGACTTACATATAGAAGCCATTCGTCATATAGATCCAAATGCTACGAAGTGAGCAAATCAGTCAGAACAAGATCTTTTTAACCTAATTGTACACCACCATTGCAAAGTATATGATGATATGACTGCTGCATGTTTGCTGTTTCCAACAGGAATGAATGATCAAGATAAGCCATATGGAATAGAGTACGTTATTCCTACTAAATTGTACAACACATTACCGGAAGAAGAAAAGAAGTATTGGCATTATCATCCTACTGAATTGCCAAAGGTTAAAGTAACAACTCCAGATATGACTACTGACGAAGCGGCTAAGGTAAAATCTACTTTAGATGAAACTTATGGAAAAGTAATTTATTTCTGGCAATTTGGTGATGAACTTCCAATAGGCGAACCCACAGCGATCATAATAGAAGACATAGTTGAACAGGCAGAGAATCAACAGCAGAACGGAACAGGATAAGTAAAAGGCATATACCTGAACCTAGCTAACCAAACTCAGTAGCCATTAGTCTCAGAGCTTTTTCTGCTTTCTTCTTGAAGTTGTTACGAGCAGATGAAGCTCCTTTCAGTTTAAACTACCAAGACCACCCAAGTTTATTTTCTTATCCTTATTGTAGGATGAAGCTGAAAGTAACAAAAGTTATAATCAAAAACAGAGTTTAGCTCTAGTTCTGGATATTCTGCGCCAGTGTCTCTTATCACTATCATAAGTTGGTACTGTCAAAATTATTTATTCCATATAACAAGCTGAAAAGTTTTTGTTACCGATACATTGTATTATTTCTAACGCGGTACCACTAACGCATTACTATAACAGGACATCGAGATTTCTTTATCACAGCCATAGCGACGCTACCCCCAACTATCAGATACGTACGATGAGAGACGTCTCCGCCTCCAATAATGATAAGATCGATATGGTTTTTGTTAGCATATTCTGTTATTGATTTAACAACAGATTTTCCTTCTGCATATACTATCTCACTTTTTATATTTACTCCTTTTTTCTTAGCTTCCTCTTCTATTGCCCTTATCATTTCTTCTGCAGAGCCCACCTTGGCTTTTCTGAACCCTTCAATCATCTTTACATCTCCATATTTTGCTCTTAGGCCAATAGCCCCTCCTTGTTTTATGTCTTCTACAACATGCATTACGATAAGTTCCTTGGCTTTCTCCACTTCTGCAAGGTGTATTCCATAATTCGCTGCTTTCATCGATAATGGTGTTCTGTCAACGGGAACAAGTATCCTTTCGATAATGGGAACACTGGTATCTGGAGCCTTGTCTCCTTTCATTTGCTACCCACTGTGGGGACAGGTTTCATTTAAGGAGATCGCCATACCGAGGCCAAAAACTAAAAGCCATCCTAGCGAATCATTAACCAAAGAGTGGCCTTCAAAGATTCACAAAAGTTAGTTCAATCGCAATCAGGCCCAGAGCAATCCCAACTACTACGTTTAAGAGATAAACCATTCTGGATATGGGACCAGACCAGACACAAATAGAAAGATAGAGCAAACAATGGTGACTGATGCTTTAACCACATTATTTTATACCCGAAAAAGACGGAAGTATACAAAAGGCATTGTTTGATTATGAAAAGATCTTATATGATGCTTTATTCGCTTAAGAATACTATAACCTGTGTTTAAGATTCAAAGAAAGTCATCTATGGACAAAAAAAAGGCTACTGGCCTTGGTGTACCTGAATTTTGTGCTAAGACTCATGGCCTGGCTTTCACGTAATAATGATCATAAAAATAGTCATACGACTGTTGTTATTGGTCCTAACCATGACATCGCTATCAAACTGACAGAGAATGGAAGGATTGTTTGAACCAGAACTAGCAATCATACTTGCCAATAAAGAAAGTGTCTTGGAGTTAAATGTCTGCAGCATAGAATCCAATCCTGCCAATCACTAACGCGAACAGAGCTTTAGACATTCCTAAATCCATTCTATTAGATTAAGTAGACTTTTTCAGGAAATCAGAACAAGAAGATGTGACATATCTCTGAACGTTACATTGTAAAACCAAATCCTTTTATTGTAATGGTATCGACTCTATACGCGGCTGATGGTTTGTTTGATATTATGGAGAAGGAACCAGAAGTACTACTATTATCTTGGAATATATTCTCTCATATTACGACAAACCATAGGGAAAGAACTGGAGTGGTGGCAGTAATATAATGAATAATACACCAAGACGAGCGGGGAGAAGATATCTAGACAGCTATTGGGTTCAGTAAAAAATAAGTATCCCTAACGGTGTCTCCTCGTTTGTCAACTGTAGCAATAAGTAATAGGATAATAAAATAACTGGAATATGGTCTTATCATAGAAAGACAATAGTGGTCACACATATGCCCATGGGTCTTAAATAAGACCGCAAACAGGATGCTATTTTTAGGGTTCCCATAAACAGATTATCAGACATTCGTGCTTAGAATAATATAGATACTTTAACTTGCCTAATTGATATAAATTATGCTATACCTAACTATACAGATCACACAATTGACAAAAAGAGATACCGACAGCGAATCCTTGTCTAAAGATGACGATATCAGGGATAATAGCAACATGGTCAATTCTAATAATGAGAGGGTCATAGGTAAAAATGACAAAGCTGATGATAATATTTCCATTGAGACTGTACATATCGTTCCTGTTGTAGAGGAAAATTTTGATTTAACAAAGAAGACTGTTATCCACGAAACAGCGATCGTAAAACGAATGGCTACAAAAACTGAAAAAATCGAAGTACCAATAACTTATGAAGAAGTCTACGTAAACAATAAAAAGCTCAAAATATATGATAAAGAAGTCGAAGGGATACTTTCAAAGATAAAGGATACAATCGCCCACAG
>JBPCNB010000848.1:0-1918 GCA_051001675.1 Nitrososphaeraceae archaeon
TATTTGTTCTTTTCAACAAAAAATAAAAGTCAATCTACGCAGTTTGGAATTTGCCAAAGCATTAATATTGTATCGTAATAAACGATAGCAAGTATTGGGAAAAAAAGAACTTGCTACTCTTTTTTCATCTGATCCTGATAAATATTATAGAGTTCCGTTATTTGATGAAATTGGTTTCGATCGACAAAGGTGTATTAAATGTGGAAAGTTCTTTTGGGCTATGGTCAAAAAGGAATCATGCCCGGATCACGAACATTATGGTTTCATAGACAATCCACCTACAAATAAGCGTCTCGATTATGTTAACGCATGGAAAGGAATAGCGGAGTATTTCCGATCAAAAAATCACTCCATAATAAGCCGATATCCTGTTGTTTGCAGATGGCGTGATGACCTTTATTTCACGATAGCATCTATAGTCGATTTTCAAAGAGTAATGGGGAGCAAAGTAGTTTTTGAAATTCCTGCCAACCCGTTAATTGTCCCTCAAATGTGTTTGCGTTTCAATGATGTTGAGAATGTAGGGCGGAGTGGGAGGCATTATACATCTTTCTGTATGATCGGACAGACGTGTGACGCGGATTCCCCTGGCGGCTACTGGAAAGACAAATGTGTAACACTAGATTATGGAATGATTACTACTGTTCTGGGAATAAAACCAGAGGAGATCACTTTTGTTGAAGACGTATGGATGGGTGCTGGGGCGTTTGGTAATTCCCTGGAATATTTTGTTCGCGGGCTTGAGCTTGGCAATGCGGTTTTCACTGAATTCGAAGGAAATGAAAACAATTTCCGTATAATGAAAAACAAAATTATTGATATGGGTGCGGGTCTTGAGCGGCTCTCATGGATCACCATGGGGACTCCCACAAGTTACGACTGTTCGTTTGGCCCAGTTATAAAGAAACTAATCAACATTGCTGGATTACCCGAAAATCATCAAGTAATCGGCAAATACTTTGAAATGATGTCTGGCATGATCTGCGAGGACGACGTGGTATCGAACGGTAGCTCTAGGGTTAACAGTGTGTATGAAATGAAATCGCTAATTGCCAACAAATTGGGCATGCCAGAAGATAATCTTGCAAAAATAATCTCGCCGTACGAGGCTATCTACACTATCGCAGATCATACTCGTACATTGTTGTTTGCGATCTCAGACGGTTCGCTGCCGTCAAATGTAGGAGGAGGATACAATCTTAGAATAATATTGAGAAGAGCGCTTTCCATTTTGGAAAGAATGGGTTGGAATAATGTGAAGCTTGACGATATTACCGACTCGCACATCGATTATTTAAGACAAATGTATCCGGAGCTTGAAGACCATAGAGACGATGTAAAGACAATACTCAAGATAGAGTCTGAGAGGTACGTGGGTTCCAAAGGAAGAATGGTTGCGTTAGCATCATACGTCAAGAAAGCCAATAAGCAATTGACCATAGACGATCTTATCAGGATGTATGAATCCGATGGCATTACACCAGATTTTTTATTAGAAGCAGGAGCAATAGAAAGTATACCTCCTAGTTTCTATACAAAACTTGCAGAATTACACACAGAACACACTACGGCTCAGAGTCAAAAACCCATAGTTGGCGTTGAGGGTCTCGCACCAACTAGGTTACTATATTATGAGGATGAATCGACACGTGAATTTGAGGCTACGGTCCTAAGGGTAATAGATAAGAGATACGTCGCACTGGATCAAACTGCCTTTTACCCTCGAGGCGGTGGTCAGGAGCCTGACAAAGGAAACTTAGACAATTATGAGGTAGTTGAGGTTTTGAAACAAGCAGACTTAGTCTTACATAAGTTAAAAAATGCAGAGTCTGATCTAATCGAAGGAAAAATCATTCATGGAAAAGTGGACGTTGAAAGACGTAGTTCGATCACAAAGCATCATAGTGCTACTCACGTG
>JBPCNB010000849.1:0-1368 GCA_051001675.1 Nitrososphaeraceae archaeon
CATTATAATCGTGTTTCAAATTTGTCATACAAAAAGGTTATGTTTATGCATTTTACAAATTAGACGTATTGCTCAACAAAAGAGAGAATGTATTTACCTACAAAAAATTTCTATGTGTTATGTTCGCTCTGCTAGTTATCATATTAATTGACACTTCACTTGTTAAGGTTTACGATCTTGTGGACAAATACTACCTCCCGACGGAAGGAAAGCTGATACTATTTTGCGCTTTAAGTTTCGCATGTGTGCTTTTGCAATGTGTTATAATAAGATACTTAAAATCAATCAAAAAAGATTATTCTAAGAAAAAGCTTGCTGTTAGAATTTTTGATTTGATCCCGTTGGCTTCTTTGTATGCAATAGGCGCAGTTTTTGCAGTGCTTGCATTTCAACAATTCTATTACAATCATTATAATAAAATATTGTCGATTCTTGTCATCACTATAAGCTACGGAACAGCATCAATCCTGATAATCCGACTATCTACGCTGTTTATCTCCTGGTACATTTCACAAAAAAATATTATAATTTTATTGTATTTTCTCTCGATGTCACTTATAGCATTTAGTTTGATAACTACCGCCTTCATCACCAGCCTTAAGATTAATGAGAGACCACATGAAATAAGGGAATTTATCGGTGGTAGCGCAAATATCTATGTTGGTAAATTCATCATCTTGGACACTGTTTACACAGCGTCGTCGTTCATGTCATTCATAAGCTTGTGGGTTACAACAGCAATTTTAATGAACTACTATAGAGACAAACTCGTAAATGCTATAGGCTACTGGGTTATGATTTCAATACCGCTTATTTATTTTTTAGTAAACTATTTTTATACAACTATCTTCGGCAACCTACTGGTTTCGTCTCGTACGTTAGATCCTGTGGGTATTTCAATTGTGTTAACAACTTTTTTGACATTGAGTAAACCGGTGGGAGGTCTTAACCTTCGGGGTTGCATTTTGGAAAATTTCGAGATCTATAAGGTATGAGAAGAATATAAGTACATATATGGTCACCTGTGGCTGGGGCATGTTACTGATATTTGGTGCGAACCAGGCAACAGCACAGGTACTCTACCCCTATCCTCCGTTTGGGCTTGCAACAATAACTGTCATGATTACTGCTGCGTTTCTTATGCTCTTGGGAATTTATAATTCGGCTGTACTCGTGTCTGCAAGTACTGATCTGCGAAAAGATATCCACAAGCATGCTTTACAATCAAAATTACTAGGTCTAATAGGGCACGCAGAGGTAGAAAAAGAAGTTCAAAAAACGGTCAATGAAATTATCAGAGATAGAGATATGAAAATTTCGGAAGAGGACACAAAACCAAGGCTAGAACTTGATGCAGCAGAGTTAAGT
>JBPCNB010000850.1:0-1771 GCA_051001675.1 Nitrososphaeraceae archaeon
ATTCTAGCTTAACCTTTTTTCGCATATAAGGAACAAGTCGATAATGTATTGAGTAAAGGCCATTATTTTTTACTAATAAGCCTCTATTCATTAAAGAAATTAGACCTCCACTAAGTTTCGGAGACCCTGATTTAATATTATTTATCTTGGCAAACTCATCTATCTTTCTATGATATTCATGAATGGTAAAATATTGTCTATTGGTTTGAAGTATTAAGGGCCACACAATATGCTCCCACACTATCCTCCGACTTTCAGTTGAGGATGCGTGTTTGCCTTTTCCTTTCTGCTTGTTATTCTTAACACCATTAGGTGAAGGAGGAAAGATTTTCAATCCATTATTGCTAAGAAAGTCGAGCTTGCTCCCGCTATGGTAAAATCTACTTTTACTCTTAGTTTTCTTAGCTTTTCGTTCAGATCTTCTTATATATTCCAAAGACAAGGTACAAGGTCTCCTACGTCTATATCATTAGATATATTATTTTAGACATCCTAGTTGAGCCTACAATATCAATATGCAAAATTACAAACGTAACTTTAGATTTTGCGTATCCTTCAAGGATATCCTGTGTTTCTTCTACCATTGAGATGTTGAACTGTGGTACTGCTCCTTTCAAAGCATTCCACATACTATGCTGTGCGTGTTTGATGGCTAAGTCAATACTAATAACTGTATCGAGATTGAACATGCCTAATGAAGAAACATCTGAAACCTGTTTGAGAGCTATTTGCTTCCTTTGTTCCTCTCTAGCTTGATTTTTTATAACCTGATATACTTTATCTCTACTAACATACAGCTGCATTGAAATTATATCTGGTAAAATTCCAGAATTATACAAATTGATAATAGTCTGTTGATGTTGCCCCATGATATTTGCCAAAGCTCAAAACGTCTACTTGTCCTTAGCATTATGACTATTTAAGATGGTATATTGTATTGAGCTCAAGTTTTAGCTATCATTATTGTTAGTTTGGACTTCTTCTTTCTCATAATATCGTCATCTTATTACAGCAGTGATAAGCAATAATTTCGTATCTATCCGCATGTATATCTATTTCAATAGAAGATAGCAGTGATAGCTAAACGAATAAAAAGCAATTGATTTTTGAGATCTTGATTGAATATCTTAACACAACATCTGTTATTCCTGCTTCTATTCTCTATTACTCCAGCATAATACCACATTACAGTATAATAATTCTCAACACTAATACAATTTTGTGAGATTTTTTAATACCTCTATTCCTGCAAAACCGCTGCCCAATATCACTATTTTTATGTCAGTCATGCCCTTATCATACTTATTGTGACATCATCAGATAAGAGCATAAAAAGCGTATTGCAAGAGAAACAATTATTATCAATTATCATCATTATTCATTTCTATTCTTTTTCTAATTATCCTTATCACAGAATGTATCTCAGCGCGATTGCGTACTAGGTTATTGTATTCTTTTTTTATATCTGTAACTTCTTTAGGAGTTAGCAGTCTGGGGTCATCACATTTGTCAAATACATCATAAAGGCGTTCTATCAATTGGATCTATCTTGTAACTAGCCTTGACATTTTAATGCTGTGCTTTTGTATCATCAACAATTCTGTATTTTCCTCTACTCTTGTGCACAATTTTTGCCCTTGTAACAACTCCATCAATAGAAATAATTGACCAATCGCCACTTGTCAAATCCATGGTTTGCCATTGTCGAAAAATCACAATTCTTTCTTTTTTTATTTTCTACGTAATCCCATATGCTGTTACATTATGATGA
>JBPCNB010000851.1:0-1138 GCA_051001675.1 Nitrososphaeraceae archaeon
CTGATATTCCCTGGTTTGTTGGTATGTAGAGTTTGCGTTTAATGAAAGATGTCAGTGGAATATTTAATGTACTTGCTATATGGGATAAGCTAGAGATAGAATTATCAGTTAAAACCTCCAGCTTATACAAAATAGCCTGGATACTTTGCCTTCCCTATCATTGATAGATTTTCCTTGTCTCTAAAAATTGTTGAACTTACAGGAACATATCCATCAGGTTTAACGAGATGGGGAGTACCAAAGATGTCAGTGAGTACCATCTCATAGCGCCATAGAAGATATTTTTCTTCAGCTGTCATTAAGCTTTTTAAGGATACTGAGGGCTCATTGTATCCTCCCACAACATTTACATTATCACACCAGATAGGGTATTCCTGCCATATCGCATCTAACGGTTCAGGTCTATTTCTTGTGTAGAGTATTGCCGGTTTGTATCCAATGATCATACTAAAGATAACCATGCCTATTCCTAGAAAAAAATAACCGTGAGCAGCATTTAAGACTGATTTTTCTGTTGTAAATCCATTTGAGGATTTATAATAAATTTCACCCACCATCTCCATAACATACGAGGGAAAAAGAATTCCAGCATATAACAATGTAAGCCCTAGAGCACATACAGCTATAGGAACCATGCCTTTCCAACAGACGGAAACCCCTATCATAAGAATTAGGACGGCAGTGGTCACGATTACAGATTTTTGAAAAATAGACCCTGGAACGACTTGCACTGTTACGATGGTTAAGTGAAGTACAAACAGCAGAACTATACTAACTGCCGCAAGTACCAATAGTATTGACTGTCTTCTTTCAAACCACGTGCAAATTTCAGAACATCGGCTATTCAAGTCATTTTTGGATGAACTCGGAAACCTCGAATTCGATGTCATCATTGATCGTATTAGAGGATTTCCTTAAAAAAGATCTCTATTCCTTACGGATCAAACCTAATTTTTATTGATAGTTAACTTTTATTATGAAGGCCCCCATAGCGTACTAATCCAGAGTCCGACAACTTTACGCCACAGGGGCAAGCCAATCAATTACTGTTTCAAGTTCATCACATTCTAGAGTTACTTTGATTGCGCCTAATGGGGATTCTTCTTTGTTCTCGACAAGAACGACTGTGCCCGCTGCT
>JBPCNB010000852.1:0-13903 GCA_051001675.1 Nitrososphaeraceae archaeon
CTTGCTTTTTCGTGACTGCAAATAGCACATCTACATGGTTGTTTAGCAAGGAGTTTCATGTCACTTTTCTGCTTTGTCATTGCATTGTGATATACCCAGAATATAATCATTGCTACACCTACTTGTCATAAAGATAAGAAAAATGGCTATTCCGGCTCGGAGTGCGAATAAAAAAATACTGAATGCAACAATTCCAAGACCATAAATCAATGGCCATAGTGGAGTAGCAGAAGGACTGTTCCTAGACATTCTTATATTATTGTACAGAAATATCTAGTTCTTCTTGTAGTTGTCTTTCATTATCTTCTTCAATCTTCTTTTTCTTTCGAAGTTTTCTAACTTGTTCAAGTATTTCCCTTAGTTGTCCTTCAGATATTTTTGATATTTTTGAATCACATTCAATGCCTTTGCGTCTGATACTTGCTCGGTAAATGAAACTACCTCATCTTTGTGTTGCTGCTCTTCTAAATTAAGCATGTTACTACTCATGAAACGAAAGACTGCAAATTCGCTCATCTAATCTAATAGTATGTTAAACTTACTATTTTATTCTATACAGGCTAAAGTTCTACTACTTTCAACTACATTTATTTTAACCCTATAACAAATGTACTTACGTCATGTCCATATACTAGTAGGCTATACATACAAAGTATATATCAATTATGAAACAGAAACAGATCTTGAATACAAAAGAAGAGAGAGAAAGATAAGGATTATGCTCAGTTCTTAGAGTGGAAAGAAAGGCAATTAAGAGATAAAGGATACTTCCAGATGGATCACCTTTAGGAGATAGCGTACACAAGGATACTATAAAGTCATATGAAAAACTAAGACAACCAGTTCCAGATACTGTGCGACTTGCGACATTAAGACCTAATGAGAAAATACTAAGAATGATAACAGAACTAAAAGGAAAACCACCGGAGATTAAGACAACTATCAGAAGGGTTTTACGGTTAAAAGATAAGGGTTCAGGTCGTGAGTATTTGGTCTACGATAAGCATTTAGAATTTTCAGACCTGAACGGCAATTTATGAACACTTGATTATGACGCTTGTAATACACATGAAGAGGCAGAAGGGAGAGTCCTTCGAGACAGTAATTACAAGTTAAAAGGTTCAGAGATTACAGGTGTTAAAGTAGTATTTGACCAACCTTGGAGTAAAGCAGAATTTGAAAAACTAATGAAGACTTGACGTCACAGAAGGAAAAGGAACACACTTGGCTATAGGATTTACAAAGACGAAGGGAAAAGGTTCAGTCATTTCAAATTCAGAAAAAATGTATGTTGTGAAGAACACAGAAGATTTTGCCAATGGAAAATATGACGAGCTTTTAGAGTTAGGACGCCGTGCCCTGTCGGGTACTACTCCTTCATTAAAGAAACTATTGCAACCTATATCCGAAGATCCCAATACCAGTTTAGTGAAGCAGGAAAGGGGATACTTATCGCCGTCACAGATATCCTATAGTCAGACGTCATATCAGTAAATACAAAATGAAACAACAATTAGAATCCTGTTTATTTTGTAGTAGTAAGTCGATAGTCTATACCAATATCCCCTTTTGCTCCGATAATGGTAGGGAACAATATCACGAGGAACGACTGAAGTCATTGCATAGAATGACAGCGGGAAGACAATGACTGAACTTCTAGGTAAAAACCAACGTCAGTACTTGAAACAATTAATTATAGAATGTCAACTTCGTAGGTTCACACCGACGGAAGCCTTACCTTTCATAAAGGATAAACTGGGTGTTCCAGTTTCAGAAAGACACTATCATACAATTAAGAAACAGGTTCTTGACGAGTCTATGGAAGAATTGCATTATTATAAGATAACAAAAATGCATTTTCGAATTTGTATATTGAACAAATTACTGAAGCCCGTAAGGGCCTAAAGGAGATATGGTCTATGTATCATGATAGTGATAAAGAAGACTGGAACAGGCGCTTACGGTGCTTGTCAGAGATAAGGGAACAGGCGAGATATCTTACTCGACTTTATGACTGCATTCCAGATCTAGCAGGGTTAAAACCAATTAATAATGAACCCCCTGTTATGTCACAATTCCAAGACGCAATAGTAAGAAAGGCAAAGACATTGAAAGAACAAGAATTTGAAGACGAAGCATTATTCTAATTAATAGAAATTAGAAGGAGACGATGACCCAGAAGCAAAGTTCTATTTACATACAGAAATATTGCATCTTAGAGCACAAAGAAGTTGCAGTAAAACATAATCCGTTATGCTAGGATGAGGAATCACACATGACCTAAGCGTTGCTTGTTCAGACAGACATTAGGCCCTAAGGGGAGAAGACCATTCTCCTCCCTTTAGGGTTCCATTTTATCTCTCAATTTGTAATTCATTGTATGAATTCTATTAATGATCGGGCGAGGTGAAGCGGTCATTGGGGAACTCCGAGTTTTAGTTATCCACGGTCGCCGATTCCGTATACTTGTACTTTTGTAAAATGTTATGAGTCTCCCTATGATATCGTCATAACTTTCATTCGTTTTTGCGACGTCACGTAATGCATTATGTGTTTCAATTTTTACAGATATTTTCTTCTGGCCTTTTAGTTCGTCACTCTCTAGCTCTTTCGCCCATTTCTTCGATATGGTCTCACGGTCTGTCCATTGCCTGGTTCTTTTAGTATGAGAAGTCAATTCCGAGAAGTTCCGCTAAGGTGTTAAATCAGTTCCTATTGACTTTGTAAATTCTTTAAAAAAAATAGAAAAAGAACGTGTTTAACCGCCCGCTGTCATGTTGCCTTGCATCACGCCGCTGGTCATGTTTTTGTCCATCATAGTCATGTTATCTTTCATCATACCACCTGTGTAATTCTTTTCCATCCCTGTCATATTAGCCTGAGCTAATGTTGGTGAGGATATAGATAACCCGAATCCGGCTGCCACGATTACGAATGCTACTAAAAGTACTTTTGTGTTCATCGTTTAATCACAAGATTGAGACCATATGAAGCTAACTAGGTAAGTGTAACTTTTTCTTTTTTCTTGATTTAATCATAATTGAGTTGCATTGTGATACTTACCATCGTCGAATTGGAGTACTTTCCACTATTGTGCCCTAAATGACGCAAAGAAGGCACGGTATTTTTGATGTTTTTGTTTGGTGTTACTGTATTCCTGTTCATGTGGACACTGAAACTAGCAAAGGAAGTAAGGATAAGGCGTGACTAGAAGAAGTTATCTTCAATTACTTTCCGTAATTTTTTGCAATTGTAATAGTGATTTTAATCGGTCGTTTTCCTGTGTTAACGTCTGGATTTTATCCACTTTCTCTCTAAAGAGTCTCCTTATAGTGTCTGCGTTTCTTTCACCTTTCCTGCGTTCCAAGTCTATTTGCTCCTTAAACATAGTATCAATTTGGACATTAGCATATGATACTCCCGCATTTTTACGCCATCCTTTAGGTCTACCCCTTGGTTTCTTCTCCTTTTTCTTCGCACCTTTTTGCGGTAATTGCTCTATGAAACTCATTTTTCCCTATATATTTATGATTAGACGTTTAATTCCAAAGTAATAATAATAATAGTAAACCTTGTTAAACAAACAAACAATCAAACACGAAGATATGAAGAGAAGTCATGAGTACAGCGTTTAATTGTGATTCGATAGGGTAATATTGTAAAAGAAGCTGGGCAAGAGGTGGGGACTATAAAAAGGTCTTCCTACTCGATCACAATTGCAGATAACTTTACCCCTACAATGACCTAGCGACCGAGTAGAAAGGCGTGACTTGAACGGATGTCAACTGAAGGAAATTGGCTATATTCCTCGAGTGTGTAAAACATTAGAAGACAACTCTATTTATCATGGATTACGGTTCTCCATAGTTAGAATTATCTTTTAGAATGAACTACATATTGTTATTATCGTTTTCCGTTTTATTTATATCGGGCGTCCTATACGTATTTCTTTGGCCCTTGTGACCCCCCGAAAGATATAGAAGGCTGTTAGCACCAACTCTATATCATTTGAGGTATATCGAGTAGTGAGCATGTGTGCACATTCAATTATAGAACCTGTTAGCGTGTGGATAAATAATGAAATTCAATATTATTGTACATCGTGCAAACAGCTCGTATGTACGTCCGAAGACGAAACAAAACAAAAACCTGTTTATGGTAAGGTTCGAGAATTAAGCGAAGCCGAAAGGGAAGAATTAGCTTAAGTTATAAATTCGATGAGATCGGTTTACAATGATGGGCGGTTACTGCCGTCATTGTCACCTGTACTTTGACTCAATCCACCATTTGACCGACAATGGGAATCTATGCAACGATTGCGTTTTAATTCTAACAAGTCAGTACCTAGCAGATCAAAGCGAAGAGTATGAGAACTAGACTCACATGGTCTACTGTATGGGAGGCTCAAATTTGGTGTGTTGAAAAAGAAAGGGACGCCCGACGGCGTCCTAAAGATCTACCTCACTATTCTATTGATCTTCCTGGCTTGGCTTAGGCCCGAAATGAACCATACAAAAAAGGTCGTCCGCCTGACCAACTTCTGACATTGTAACATTTTTGATATGCATACCTCCCTTCTCGAGTTGTATCTCAAATTGGTTTATTCTATCTTCTAACGCTGACATATCCTTCTCCTCCTTGCTACCCATAAATTTTTTGAATATCTTAACCGGCATTTTTGAAATGGTGATATTGTTTCTGTTAAGAACATTGTAACAATGTTACAGAAGATGACTGACATTACAATATACCGTAATAGTATAATATAATAAAATAAACTGTATTAATTAATACAGTATTAATTAATACAGTATTAATTAATACAATAGACAAAGAGATAGGTTTCATTACGGTATACGGTATATCATAATAGTGTAATGCAGGTAGGAAGTTCATTCAACTACTTCCTCCTCACCTATTATCATTTCACCTTCATTATTGAAAGTGTTTGGCGTAGTTTTGTACTGTTGTTCACCTACTAAGATACCGTCATTAACCTTAGTTTCAAACTTTTTGAGTTCCTTTGCAGATATTGTTGGTATAGTCCTTCTTTGTTGTTTCTGCTTGCTACTCCAGTCTTAATATCAAGATACCTCATTTTGAGACGCTGTTCAAACGTCTGAGTTTTTGCTAACAGTGCTGCCATTTCTTTTCGATCTTCAAATGCGACAAGACTTGGAAACCGAGTCCACAGTCTCACTTATTCTTCCCATTGGAATGACATTGTTGTTATTGTTGTTTTCAGATGACAAAGCTCGTACTGCGCCTAGGTTAATTGGTACGCTGTTAATTGTGGTTTGTATTTCAGAAATCTTTCATTCTCATTCCAGTCCTTAAGAAGTTTAACAACCAATTTGCTTTTGTCTAATCCTTTGCGTTTTATTTTATATTGAATTTCCTCGATCATTGGTGCCTCCTCTGCGAAATAAGAGAATGAAGATATTATTCTTCCCAACTAGACCGCCTTCTTTTTCTCTTTCTTCTTGCGAGACTTCCGTTTAGTTATAATGTCATGTTTACCGCAGCAATTACACTTCGTATGATCGATATAGGACTCATAAATCTCAGGATTCGCTAGGACCTTTTGCAGCCATATATTACTTTGGTATTGTTGCCTATCAATGCTACTGTCCTTGTCTTGTTGGTCTACGGCTGACAAGTCTACCCTTCCGAACCGGATTAAGAAAAACGATACCAAAAATAGGTAACAGTATAACTTATACTTTTGTGGGGGAGCTTCTAGCAGCTCAAATGGTCTTCGCGATATAAGTAATGATAATGCATTGGGAGATGGATATAACTAAACAGCCATTGGTTAAGTAAGTATACTTAATAGGTGTTATAATATCACACTAATGTTTACTATTCAGGTGACTCAAATACTTGATTTTGTACACTTTTACTTTTGGCTTGTTGCTCGGTCATACGTTGAGGGATATATGTAATACCATGATCTAATTTTAAATGGCTTAGAAAAGCTATTCCATTATTAACAGTATCTTTAACTATCAATCCTCTACTACAAATACTACACTTGATAATATGTTCATCTCTCTCGGCCATATGATATCATAACTATGGTTATCTGGGCTATAAAAACTAAAACTTTGCAAAAAGGCAATACAGGATGAGATAGTCAAGCTACCATAAAAACTCATATCCTAGGGCTAAGTCACTCTAATCATTCTTTGTGTCAGCGTCGGTTCTATTATTAAAAATAAATATTTAGACGCGAATCTTTATTCTCCGCTATTAGTAGCGGGTAAGTTGACGATGTTGACACCTTCTCCAATTCGACCGTTAGATTTGATCCTATTTTTAAATATTCTCTTTGATATTCTCCATGTTAGTTCCATGACACCATAGGTTGGTACAAAAACAACTTACTAACCCTACGGTATTCTCAACTAATATTTCTTATCATCTGCCAGTAAAAGTTTCCAATATTACATTAAATTTGATAATGCAACTCATTGACGATACTCAATGATGAAGAATAAGAATAGGTTATGATTGATAAGTATCACGTTTGATAAATAACAATGGCATACGAAATATAAATAGACTTTATGATAAAAATATTTTAGAACATATTGTAGGTATTTCAACATGTTGAGTCAAAAACAAGAAATATTAATAGCGGAATCACTATCTGCTTCCGTTGATTCAGGAGCAAGCAGATGCGAAAACTTTGGTAATCACCTATGTCAATGCGGTTACTGTGGCATTGATGGTTGATTACGTTAAGTTTTGTTCCTTATTTTATTAGGACCATGAAAAAAGGGAAAAAGCAATAATGCTCGAGACAGCCATTTGATTTTTCTGGATTTGGATTTTTTCTGCCCTTCACGTCTAATTAGGCTATTTTTTGTGCGTTGCATATCTAGTGGTAATTGGTATCTATATTTCAATAATTTCGCTATCGCAAGATGCAGAATTACGTAAATCCATAAGACGTGTCGCTAGATGACAAGTCCTGACTTTTAATAATGAAGCTGAATCCAACGTTCTAGTCCAATTCTGCCTTTACGTTTCTACGAGATTCTCTATTGTAACAGGCTTGCTGATGAAGAATCCAATTCTAAATGATGGATATTGTTCTCTTAGTGCTTCTTGATTTATGGGCCCGGATGACATGAAGCAAATTCGGGGATTGGCATCCAAATCCAAGTTCTTCACAAACTCAATACCATTCATTACTGGCATATGAATATCAATAAGCATTATATCGTAAAAGTCTGGATTAAACTCCGAAAGAAGAGCCTGAAGAGGATTATTGTATGTATTAACTTGGAAAGCAATCTTGTTGTTACTATTTCGATTTTCTTCTTCAAAGGTTTTTTTGAACGTTAGAGCAATATCTGAATCATCGTCTACTATGAGAATTCGTTTCGTTTGGTAAAGGGAGATAACTTTTCTTGCTGCTCTTGTTCGATGTGCTGATTCATGAGCAATATTTCTTAACTGCTTATCTTCCCCTGAAAACAAACCATGTCGAAATATGGTTAACTTATTTACTTAACTGCTATTATCCTTTTAAGGCCATTGTGTTTTTTTAGAATGCCTTGATGTATTTACATACATTCTATCCTCTGAAGGGTCAAAGAAATACCATGTAGGATGTATGTATGGATTATTCGACAAAAAATCTCTTAGATCAGGTTCTGTCATCGGAACACTGAATTCAGGACCTGCATTTAGAATTCGCATTGAAACCGACTAACGTCGAATGTTATATGGATATTTGGCATTACGTGAAAGAATATTAATTCTTCTGATCTCGATACCAGCACAAATTTAGATCATATTTGATCAAGTTGATATAGGTTATGTAATCATGGATAGAATTTGGATAAATATATACTATTATACTACTTTAGGAACGTTGTCGTTTAATAGAGAATGATGGTTTTTCTTTGGATTATTGTTCTGAAATAATCTGAAACATATGGTATAGCCTCTATCCCAGAATAGTTGCTACATGATTTACTAAATCTTCTATCGCTTTTGGTTTTCTAATAAAGTATTTGGCTTCATCTAGCATGGGAAATGACTCCCTAAACTCTTCACGATAATCCTCAAATGCTGTGATAAAGCATACTTCTGCCTTGCTATCTATGCTCTTCATTTTTTTGAATAATTCAAATCCATTCATGGTTGGCATATTAATGTCAAGCAGTAATAGACCATATGAATTCGGCTCGAAGCCAGATAGCGCAAGGGCAGGGTTTGTATATGCATCTACTTCAAAGCCATTCATTTCTAGGATCAATTTGAAGGTGGAAACAACATCGACATCATCATCCACCACTAGAATTCTTCTTGGCCTGTTAGCAACGCTGTTAACATTATTGATCATACTATTGTTATCAGCAGAAATCTTTGCGCATTTCTAGTACTATTAGTATACGTATGTGATATGTAAGAATTTCTACTCTAATCGATGCATTAGTTGTCTAGTAGATACCATAAGTTTGCAAACGAGGGTATATTTAGAGGGAGGTATATAGAATATTACTTAACTTTCTTATAGTTGTTTTAATATTAAAAAATAAAGGAAAGGGACCATTATTAAGAATCCTGTTATCGATGATCTTTTTTCAGGGCTTGAGGCTCTTTCCTGGCTTACGCATGACGCTATTGCTATGCCTACCTTACCTTTCATTTAGACCTCACTACACCATAACTAAAAGGAAATGATTTCTGCCAGTATTTTAAATCTCTAAAACACAGAGTATTAGATAAATAAACTCGTCAATTGGATTGAAAGCGCCTTGAAGTGGGTTTGATTCTTGATTTTATTATATAACAAACCTATTGTATTAACCAAGCTGTTCATGTCCTGATTAGGATCGGTGAACTTCTGTTCCAGTTCACGTATAGTCGATTCGATTTCGGATTTGTTCTTTGGCCGGATATCATCACCTATTCTGAATGGTGTTTTTAATTTCTGCCAGTATTTTATTAGGTCTTTAACTATTCCTTCATGTACGTTTACTATCTGTGTAGTCTCTTCGTTGCTATCTTGACTTGACAACTTGTACTTGTCCATTGTTTGCCCTCACTATTATGTTTTCAAAATCCATATCTTCTGTCGGGGGAGTAATCGTAACGGATGAAAATGGCCCCATATTTCCTATTGTTTGAACTCGTCCACCTTCACCAAATTGTACTTTAACATCACTTATTGAGTGCAAATTGTTATTTGAAAGCCTTACGGTGATTGTTTGCAGTGTTCCCATTCCCTCATCCCTTTGTATAATCTCAATGAATAAACCCGCTCTTGATATGAATACAGTCAATACTACTACGGTAACTATAACAATTCCTATCATTATCAGTTTTTTTGCGATTCGGATTCTATTTGTTTTTCCTCCACCTATTTTTCTTCCCCAACCGCCCCCAGTTGATCGATTATCGTCATCCCACCTTCCCAAATTACAACGTATACCTCGTCTTCATTGTCTATTCTAAATGCCATAATAAGTTCTATTAGAATATGGCGGTATGCTTCATGCATTAGGATTACCGCGATATTCACCATTCAATCAATTACCTAATTGTGATTGAAAATTGTCAGTCCATTTATTTGAAGGTATTATAATTTGTCTTCTAAATTGATCAACAATATAGAATATCAGCCCATTATCGTTGTTCTTCTTATTTTCTTTACCAGTATTCTCTGGACAGAATTATTGCTATTAGTATCCTCATCTAGTGAATTATTATCTAAAATCCTACCAATGTTATTATCATTTGCTGCTATCTTCATTGGATAATTTCCCAATTTTATTGAATGCCGTATGTAAGAGAGCTTGAATATCAAATACAGTACCATATCTTTATTTCTGTGTCTTTGTTGAAGATGTTCAATATGTTCTAAAATCTTGTCATTCAACGTAAACGCAAGTTCAGATTTGTAGGTTTTGAATGACATCTTAGTTTTAGAAAGATTAATGTTAGTCTCCCGTTGCGTTGCGACAGTTACATCAGTAACTGGACGAACCGTGCTTGTATAAGTTACCATCCGTCCATCTACCAACGGATCATCTCTCACTTCAACATCAGGTAGTTCTACAAGATTAGCAATAAATTTCCAGTCCGAGCTAAGGACAATTCCATCTATTCTAATAGGGATAGTATCTTCTTCTAGTTGGTTATCAGTTACTGTAAAGGTAATTGCAGGAAATATGCTTTGTTTGTAAACTTTGAGGCTATCTTTGTCTATATTGAGCATGAGAATAAAGCATTTTACTTCTTCCTTTTCTTACTATCCACTTTGAATCTTATTAACGGCATTTGCTAATTTTACGTCATAGTTACTAATCCCATTTACATCGTGAGTAATCAAATCAATTTTTACCTTATTATAGACATTGAACCACTCAGGATGGTGATTCATTTTCTCTGCCTGCATCGCTACTCTCGTCATAAAACCAAATGCTTCAACAAAATCCTCGAACTCAAATGATTTATTCAATTTACCATTTAGCAGTTTCCATCCTGGTAACTTTGTTACTTCTGATTCAATTTCACTGTCGGATAGTTTATGGTATGTATCATCTTCCTTAGACATACCTTATAGATATGCAATTATATTATATATAATAGCAGTTTAATAGTAAAATAACCATAGCTTACGACCAGGGGAATGGAAGACAATAGAATGTACCACCAACAATCGACAGGGAAACAACATATACCAATCAATGGGTATAAGCTTTAGAGATGGAATGCATATCTTAATGCCATTACTTTCGAAGTCGCAGTTAGTCTTCGTTCTTCTTACGAAACTTAATATCATCTAATTTAGATCCGATGTTGAGTAGGAAAGTTTTTCTTAGCGGGGAGAAGTTAATCGAAAATACAACGAAGTTAACCTCAAATACGCTTGGTCATTGTAATTTATAAACTTCAGAGCCCACTGAAGTCAACAAGAGTCGCATAAATCCCAAAGAATACACTGTTACGCGTTTCATGCGGTACGAAGAATGCATCAAGCGATCGAGTATAACCAGGAGGAATAATTATTCTTGGGACATCCAGAGCCTGCCATTTAAAACTCTACTGGTTGAAAAGTTTTCTTATCACCAGTCAAAATATTTCTGCTACTTTCCAAATATGTCATACAATCAAAGGCAATTTTCTTGTGATGTAAGTTCTTTACATCGATATGATACCAGCGACGCGCCTGATTTGCTCGAGGCGCAAACGCATCGGTAAATTCGTGTTCATCTCTATTGATTATAATTTCGTTCCTCCAATCCGCTTTCCATTTAAGCTCGCTTATTTTGGCAGCGATCAAACTCGCTAAAAGGTGATGATCGGAAAATGGAATTGAATTTGCCTGAATTGATCCTAATACTCCATCATTTTTTTGATGCCATTTTCTTGGAATGCTAAAACTTCTTTATCTAGGAATGTAGCTAATGCTAATTCTTGGTGTGAAAATAATAAGAACAGAATTTGAGGCACAGAGAGAGTATTGTTGCTAAGGTAGAGAACATTTCGGTACGAGATTGTCATTTTTAACCCTTATTTGCATTCGTTGAGCTATCTTCATTCACCAACAGAAGTAGCGCGTCAGACAATGTTTTGAATCTCTCAGTGTCATTCCCCTTGATATTCATTAGAAGAACTTCTATTGCTTTTGATACGGCCTTTTTCAATTCAGATATTGGTACAGCCTCACCTCTGGCAGATTTGATCAACGGTGTAAATACATCTATTTTGCTCTCATTCCCCTTATCCTTTGGTCCTTCGTAGTGCGTTCTTAAAAGAAACATATTTGCGTATGCAATAACAGAAAATAATCTTATGATCTCAGTAGCCAATGAATCGATTGATCCGCTAAAAAAGCCTACGATTTTTATTGAGTTCTCTAATCTCAAGGTCAAATTCATTGATCATTCTTTCCGCGATTATTTTTCCTTGGTATGTGTCGTCAGGAACTAACCGAAAAAGATTATCTCCTTCAATCGAAAGTAATGGTGAGGTACTAGAGTAACTAAGAAGGATAATGTTATTAACATCTGCATATTCTTTGACAGCTGAAACTGCAGTACTTGTTGCAGGTCCTACAATGATTTTTGCACCAATTGCATGTAATTTCTTTATTGCTACTAAACTTTCCTCTGGACTCGTCTTTGAATCAGCCATTAATAGCATAAAGTGTGATGAAGAATTCATTTCTTCAAAGTGCTTGTTTACTTCATTTTCAGCATTTTCTAAAGCTATCTTGACAGATTTACCAATAGAGGATAAGGAACCCGTAAAGGGTATAATTGCACCAATTGCAAACTCCTTTTTTCCATTATCGTTGTTAGAGGGTAGAGAATTAGAATTCATAATAAAATCTTTATTCTCATCACCACTGTAAACATTTGTGAAATAAAAACCTGCAAATATCAGAAAAGAGGTTAATGTAATAGAACCAATGAGAACCCTTTTGGAATTTGCATTTCTAACCTTTGTTACAATCTTGAAAATAAAGCCTTTTGAATGCCATTTGATAGAGTATCTGAGATACCATATAAGACCGCCTGCAATTAATAAATAATGAGCAGACAGTAATAACGCGGACATCCATAATTGTTCAACAAATGCAGTTAGAACAATAATTGCAAACCAACTATCTCCAATAACGATTGCTAAAAGTCCAACTAATTCACATATCCATGGAATAAAGTGATGTCTTTCATTCTTTATTCCTAGGAGAACCATCAACGCAAGAACAGTCAAAACTGAATTCAAGGTAGGATATGCTATTGTGACAACAAAGAGCATAAGACCTCTAAAATTTGATGTTTCTGTATTCTCAAGAGTCAAGTTTAAGATGTATATCAAAAATAAGCCTGTACCAGAAACTATTAGAAAAAGAACTATCTTATTGGTAGTGTATCCAATCTTTCTGTATACTATTGTTAATCGATATATCAGAAACCCATATGCAGACAGTAAGAATAAATCGGCTAAAGAAGGTACTGGTGATACAATGTCAAGCACTAATTCATAATATGCCCATATTATATTTGCAATAAACCAGAAAACAAGACCAAGAGCTAGAAGAATATTAGCCTTATCTACTTGCCCTTCTTCCCTATCCTTATCCTTAATGAGAATCATTACAGAAAGCCCTACAGCAATCAGCGAATTTATTATCAATATCCAATTGGAATATATTACTTTACTGTCTGACTCGGCAAAAATAATAAAGGAGTTACCTATCACTATTGTAATAATTACTCCTAAAAAAAAGTATATAGGATTCAAATTTCTTTATTCATGATCATTGTTGTCTATTATTAACCCTTTTTCTATGAAAATCAATTTATGGACATTTAAAAAAGTCTTCAAAATGAATTTATGTCTCCAATTAGCGGATATTAAAACAATAGCTTTTTAGGTTCAGTATATCATGTTTTACTCTAAAAATCAGTAAGCCTATTCTGTTTCCTGTCATGGGTACGTATGTCATTCCTTCCTCTTATTGTATGGAATCGAATTGTTAAATCATGAGATACTTTTATTTATTTATTCAGTAAAAGGATTGAATGTTGCTAAGCATAAAGAAGAAGGACTAAAGTATTTCTATATTCATCTGATAGTTGCTTCATGTGAACCTTACACCTTTATCTCGTTGTTTGTCAGTCAGGTCAGTATTTGTTATAAAGTCATAATTATAACTTATACGACAGAAAAAAGACAGTTAATATGATGAGAACGATAATTGATAATTCTGGTTAACTGCTGTTATCAGTTTTAACCAGTATTAACACACCTTCTCCCATCCTTCAAAATGCATAGGTCAGTTTGTAATTGCTGGTTCAGGATTGGGTCCTCAACTGTTCCATCAGTGACATCATGTCTACCAGATTCCAACGCTCTATGACTTTTGCATCAC
>JBPCNB010000853.1:0-10643 GCA_051001675.1 Nitrososphaeraceae archaeon
TAAAAAAAATGCTGAGGAATAGATCACATTACCTGGCAAGCAAAGAAAATGTGACAAACAAACGGTTTACCTCCGAAAAATATTTTTACATCTTCTTTTTGTTTGTATGTACGCCATCATTATTCAATGACAATTCAATCAAGTCTAAGGCGCGACATTAGCATGTGCCTCCTTGACATGTGTTGACAGCAATTCCTTCTTGGTATACTCTGTCTTACAATGAGGACAGATTAGCATAGAGCCTTTCTCTTGGATATGCAAGGATGCGAGAGGATTCATAATACATAATGGAGCCGACTGGTCTTCCTTGATGGCATTTTCCATCTGTACTACCGCTATTTCCATTTTCATGATTATATCTTCTCTATCTATAATGCCATAAATATTTGTTGAACCTGAGCTAACTACCGCCTGTCTGATATCGTGTTTCTCCATTACCGCAAGGGTATCAGAAATCGACATTTCTAATGGTATAGAAATTATAGGTGAAGACATTATATCTTTTAATGTTACCTTGGCCGGGTTCTTGTGCAACGATACGACCCTATAAAGTATATCCGTTTTTGAAACCAATCCTATAATCTCATTCTTGTCTGTATCTGAGACAAGAACGCAACGAGCTGAATTTTCCTTCATTATGCTAACGGCATCAGCTGATGTCCTATCCTTGTCTAGTATGATTACGTTATTATTATTCTTAGTTTTGTCATTTAGCTTTAACATTGATGAAATAGGTATAGAGGACACAGCTAGTATACCCGAGGTCCTTGCATTTATTGTTATAGCAAATATCGAAATCATTTAGTAGAGAAGACATCTTATTAAAACGCTTAAGGCTGATTATGTTAATGAAGAAAATAATAAGAATAGCCTGCATCAAGTTCCAAACAACATTCTGTAGACAAACCTAACGTACCTCTAATGTAATAAGGATTGATAGTTTGGGTCATTGCTGGCTATTTAGTGTGCTTTTCCTTCTAAAATATCGAACACATGTAATAGTCCTGGAAACATACAATTTAGAGATTGGGAGACAGCTCTCACACTCCCAGGAACATTTACTATCAACGTCCTCTCTCTAACTCCAGATATTCCTCTAGAAAGCATAGATGAAGGTGTCCTTCTCTGTCCATAAGACCTGAGTGTCTCTCCTACCCCCGTTAATTCTCTTTGAATAACATTTTTTGTCGCATCAGGAGTGTTGTCACGTGGGCCTACGCCAGTTCCACCTGTAGTCACAACAAGATTTACTTTTAATTCATCACAAAACCTCTTCAATTCTGATTCGATCATCTCAATATCGTCAGCGATTACCTTGTATTCTGTAATTTCAAACCCGTTTTCTTTTAACTTGTCTACTATAACCTTCCCTGATTTATCATCCTTGTATCCCCTCGAGTCACTAGTAACGAGTACAGCTGCCTTGAACTGTCCTGAAGCATGGAGATTCTTCGTGCCACCCTCTTTTTCTATCAATTTCACGGATTCAATTGACAGTGATTCATCTATTGGTTTTAACATATCGTAGATTGTCAGCGAAGCCACACAGGCAGCAGTCAAGGACTCCATTTCTACGCCGGTCTTCCACACGGTTTTTACCTGCACTTTGATCTCGATTGAACAATCATTATCCTTTAAAGAAAAATGTACTTTTACATCATCAATTGGAATAGGATGACAATAGGGTATTAGATCAGACGTCCTTTTGGCTGCCATGGTAGCAGCAATTCTTGCTGCATCAAAAATGTTGCCTTTAGGGGTTCTACCTTCTTTAATCAATTTGGATGCGAGCGGAGTGATTCTAATTACCGCTTGTGCGGTTGCTAGTCGTAAAGTATCTGATTTGTCAGCAACATCAAACATTCCTCTGACACCAACATCGACTGTGGATATTTTACTTTTTTTTATTGTCTTCATATTTCTTTTTATTAAATGGTGTTATGCCATCTTCCCACGTTGCTTCCCCAGATTCAGATAGTTCCTTCTTCCATATGGGTATCCTGGTTTTAATGTTGTTGATAGTGTACCTACAGGCCTCGAAAGCATCCTGGCGATGTTCTGTTGCAACAGCAATCGCTACACTAATCTCATTTACTTTAAGGTTGCCGATCCGATGTATTGCAATAAATTTTTTTATGGTCCATTTCTTTAGGACTTCGTTTTCAATCTCTAATAATACGTTTTTTGCCATTTTTTCATATGTTTCATAGTAAATTCCCGACACATTTTCTTTATTGTTATGATCTCTTACAGAGCCCGTGAAAAGTACTGTAGCACCAGCAGACCGATCCTCACAACTAGCCAATATTTGGGAAATATCTATTGGTCGTTTAGCGATGTCGATCATTTATTCTTCCCCGTTAACCTCCACTAATAGGAGGTAGAAGTGCTATTTCATCGTCTGCAGTTATCGTTGTCGCCATCGCGGTTGTGTTATTACCACAAGTATCAATTGTTCGCTTATCAGACACAATCTTGCAATTTACTGAAAATACAAACGGAATATTTTTTAGCTTGGGGTAAACTTGTAAAATCCTTTTTCTAAGATCTGTAAATTTTATTGGTTTCTGTTCAAATTCTATAACTATCTCGCTCTTCCCGCCTGCTATCTCCCTTGCTGATGCAAACAACTTTACTCTTAGTGGTTTAACATTTGATTTCTTTTTTCTTGTCATATAAGTTATTACCCGCCTATTGTATGCATCAAATTAAGCGAAGGTTTTAGTTTACTTGCCTTTATAATCTTAATTATGCCCTCAGGTTTTTTCTTCACATTCGCTATCAATTGTCTCTTAATGTCAAGCTTGGACTGTCCGTCGCGTAGCATAGTTCGAAGATCATATCCTGGCTTCTCAAAAAGACAAGTCAGGAGCCTCCCATCGGAAGTTAACCTGATTCTATCACAACTAGCGCAGAAGGGTTCGGTAATAGAGGGGATAAATCCTATTATTCCTTTGCCATCCGCAAAACAATAAAGCATTGCAGGATCTGCGCTGCGAATATCCATACTATCGCTTTGATTATTAATAATATTATTATTATTGCAATGATTTTCTAGAGGCACGATTTTCCCTATGTTCTTTGTTATTACTTCTATCATTTCTTTTTTAGCAAAAACCAATCCGGGTTGCCACATTCCGGTTCCATCTAAAGGCATAAACTCTATAAATCGTACACTATGACCGCTAGTTCTTACGAATTCAGCAAAATCTACAATCTCGTCCTCATTCCAGCCTCTAATTATGACCGTGTTTATTTTCACCTTTAATCCCGCATTATCCGCCGCATCAATACTGTCCATGACTTTATCTAATCCATCTATTCCGGTGATTTCTTTAAATCTAGTAGGTCGAAAGGAGTCTAGGCTAATATTTACGCTATCAAGTCCTGCCTCTTTCAGTCGTTTGACTTTATCCCTAAGCAACAGACCATTGGTTGTCATACTTACGGATTTGATGGCGTTTATTCTTTTCATTGAAATTATGAGATCTTCTAACTTCGGTCTCAGAAGGGGCTCCCCGCCAGTCAACCTTATTTTCTCTATACCAAGCTCTGCAAGAATGGAAACAAGCCTAATAATTTCATCATAAGTCAAAACATCCTCCTCTTTGAACCAGTGAACATTGCCTTGTGGCATACAATATTTGCATTGCATATTACATCTATCTGTCAGGGATATCCTGAGCTTTCTTGCAATTCTACCAAAACTATCCATGAGGATGGTTTGTTTTTGTTGTTGCTCTAATAATTCGTCCAAGAGTTCATCTTTGTTCTTGTTTTCATTTACTTGTATTTTTACTTCCATATTTTTCCCTTTGGTTATAACCTCAACAAATTGGTTCTTCCTTCTCTACGATAAAGACTGAATGGTTACTGCGCAGATATAATTTCGTAATGTTGTAGGTTAGTTGCATCATATAACAGAGTCCCTTATAGTGACTTCATTTGGGTGTTTTCTTCCATGTTCTATTTTATCTTTTGTCCCAACCTCCACTTCAACAAGGTCTTTAAAATAAAAATCTGAGCAGCTACTGGACCAACACTTATTGATAGTATCTCTGAGTCCAAATAAAATTAAGAGCAAACACCCTGAGATCCTTGTTGGTTCTGCACTAATTTGTGAGTATCCTATTCGAAACACTTTCCCGATGTTAACCCAGCCTTTATTCAAACCCTCTAATTGAAGATTTCCTACAATTCCCTTTAACATCCTTATTTGCGGAAACATTCTATGTACATATTCATAATGCTCCTTTAAATAAGAATATATTGGTTTTTTGCTCCAGTGCGTGAGGTTAAATGTTCTTGTATGACTCCGTCAAGAATGCATTTTAAACATTACATACCTCGTAGTCGATTGGAATTGCTTATGGTTTCTGATCCCTGCAGTTTGCTTCGCCGCAAATGGAGATGTTAGCCAAGTTTATTTGGTCTAAGCTTAGGATTTCTGTTTAAGGGATTTTCACTATGATTTTCGTGATTATTTAAGCATACCACGCCATTTTTGTTCGCTAAAAATAATTAAGAGCAAAGAGATATCTTATGCAAGCCTTAACCAGTCAACTTAAAGTCGACTTTTCTTAGATAAAAGACAAAAAATGACCTAGATGGATATCTTACCGTTGAGTTACATTAACTCAAGTTTTTCGTTGAAACATATCTAATAGAGATAGGCTATATGTATAGGGATAACTAAATAGTATTATGAAGCGGTTGTCGCCAGAGGATGATAACAACATCGAGGATGCCAATAATAGTTCTTATCGATATATTGGCCTTGCATCAGAAATAGAAGCAGGAAAGTCAAAATCTTTTTCGGTTTTGAATGAAAAAGGCAAAAGTATCGATATTGCCGTCTTTAACATAGACGGACAATATTATGCAATATCTAATACCTGTATACACAAAGGAGCACCTCTAAGTAAGAGATTCTTAGAAGACGATATCGTGACATGTGCTTGGCATGGATGGAAGTATTGTGTAAGGAATGGAATGTCCGCCCATAAAGGTGGAGATAGTGTAAATTCCTATAAAGTAAAGGTTGTTGATAAAAATAAATTATATGTAGACTGCATTCCCTCACATCTTGGCAAGCGAGTGTTTCAGCCTCATGAAGCTTATGTGGATTTAGAAACCTCGGTAAATGATTTCCTAATGCATATGTCAAAAGATAATACACTTCCAATTGATAGTAACAATAGAAAAACGAGGATCCTAGGAATATCTACCACCAATGCCAATGATAAAATGGCTCCTCGCAAAAGTACTTCAGAAGAAGCGCTGCGTTTTGCGTTGGATTATGCTCATAATAAATTTGAAGCGGAAACTGTAGTGATAAAACTTAGAGAACTCAATTTTAAACACTGTGAAGGATATTATTCCAAGAATGCTAATGCGTGTATATTCCCATGTTCAATATCAGAAGTTGATAAAGAAGACCAGATGCTTGAAATTTATGATAGAGTTATCCTATGGGCTGACGTTATCGTAATTGCTACACCAATACGATGGGGTAGTGCTAGTTCGTTATATTACCAGATGATACAAAGGATGAATTGTGTTCAGAATCAATCTATCACACATGGGAACTACCTTATTAGAGATAAGGTAGCGGCATTTATCATCACAGGGGGCCAAGACAATGTCCAACATGTTGCAGGGGAGTTAATGTCATTTTGGTCACAGTTAGGTTTTATATTTGGCAAGTTTCCGTTTGTTGGTTGGAGTAGAGGTTGGTATGCGGAGGATACAGAGAACAATTATGCCAATATGGTAGGTGAAGGTATAGACGATGGCAAACCTAAATCTTCAATTTTAATGCATGAGGATATTATGAGAACATTGCGTGGTGCAGTTGAAATGTCAAGACTTGTTAGCAGCAATAGATATGATGAAAGAGTTCTAAGTATTCAAAACCAAAGTCCCTGATAATGTTTATACCTGAAGAGAATGGAAGTTATTCAGCATTAAGTCCGCCTGAGCAAAGCCAAACTTATCACTCCTCCAATAAAAACAGCAATTATCCCGTTAACCTTTCTGTAGCAAGTCTTATAAAAAAGGCTTTCCTATCATCTTATTATAGGAAAACATTAATGATCCAACTACTCTAAGAAGTAAGACTTCCGACGTGAATTCTGGGCTAGATTCGCGTCTTTGATCAATTACTCTTTTTCTATCCTATTGTAATACTCCATTTACAAAATAATGCGATTATCGACTTTGATTTCTCAAGATATGAGCTATTCTTTTGGGCAGTAGTATGTATGAATACTTATGTCCTTAACATTCAAAAGGTTAGGAACTAGATGCTGCCTACTTTTTATCTACTTCCATAGGAGTTCTCTCCGGCACCTGTGCAAGTTGTTTTTCACTTGGCCTTCTTTTTGTCCAGACACTAGGATGCATAGGAATAACATTTTCTACCTTCCTATCAAATTACCCAACTCCACTAAGACTGGTATCTTTAGACCCAGTATGGCACTATTATTCAATAAGGATTAAGCTAAGTGGAAGCTGTAAGATAAAATACAGTAAACCAGACTCAATGGCGAACGAATATCCATAATTATGCTAGACTTAAATAAAATGGGATGATAATTTGACTAATGTCACAAAGTGAACGTTACGTTGAGGTTGCAAAAACCAGCGAGATAACTTCTGGAAAGATGAAGCATGTGGAAGTAGAAGGCAAGGAAATTGTGGTTTCTAACGTTGGTGGCAAATATTATGCCATGGATGATAGATGCGGTCACATGAATGCACTACTTTCGATGGGTAATCTTTCAAATGATAACCTTGTAACATGTCCTTTTCATGGTGCAAGATTTGATGTTACCTGTGGAAAGAAAGTAAAAGAGCCTGTTCTTACACCATCACAGGAAATGGAGCCACTACCAAAAACATGGCAAAAATTTTTTGAATACGTAGGACAATTGATGGCTCACATCAAGACATATGACCAAAATATATACGAGACTAAAATCGAAGGAGAGAGCGTTAAAATAAAATTCTAACATTGAGTATATTGGCTGTATTGGGATCTTCAATATAGAGGTAAACTCAACTTAATCTGGAATGTAGACCCCTGTAGTATTTCTTTTATTCTGAATCTTTACTCACAATATTTTTTTTGTTGAATTGAATTTTCAGGGCTGAATTTGTTAAGTAGGATAAGTATCGATGTTTCAGCTGCTATATGTGAAATAAAATTTTGTATATCTTGTATATTTTGTATACTTCCATCTTTATCTTTAAGATGGATGGAATATATGTATACGGCTATGTACTGTCGCCACCGTGTAGACAACACCAGATGGGTTGATAAAGGAAAATAATCTTATATTAGGATGAGAATAATCTAGGTGTGAAATTTCTAATCATTTTTCTCTTCATACCTGTGGTTTTTTCCCTTACCCACACAAGTGAGGCAAAAATCTTCTTATCCGATACCGATAGAACTAGAGATAACGTCATAGATCTCTTATATGGAGAAGAAAAAACAAGCGAAGTGAGAGATACTGGCAATACTCCTTTCAGCCCAAAGGGCAAATTATCGCTGATAGGCACTAACGATAAAGTAGAAGGATCACTAATCGTAACAAAAAAGGTGATTAACGAAGGCGGTGGGAATAGTCAGCCATCGGATTTTACAATAAGTGTGCATGGTAATAACCCTTCACCAACTTCATTTCCCGGAAACTCGTCGGGCACCATTGTAAAACTCGATATGGGCATGTACAGCGTGACTGAATCAGGACCTTCAGATTATAATTCGACTTCTTCAATGGATTGCTCTGGTGCGGTAATGTCAATTGAAACTCTGAAATGCAATCTAACTAACACGTACATCAAATCCGTTGTAGGAGATAACTAATTACACGAGACACGACCATTCCGAAAAAAATTTTTTGCGTTTCATTCCTGTATGGGGTAGGAGTTTTATGAATTATAATACTAGCTAAGAGCAAAAGATGCGAAACAAAAAAAAGAATTCTAAGAAATGTGATATTGTAACCATGCCTACTTGTATTTTACGTATCAGGCATTTACATATTTAATATCTATCATGCAAAAAAGAACTATTCTTTTTGCTTGTATAATTTACAACATTTATGGTGAGCATATTTGGATCATGGTAGTTGTCCTTGTCTGTGCACCATAATCAAGCGGTTTAACACTAATTGTGATATGTAGAGTTATCAATCAACTCGAAGCTTGTGCATCGACCAAATGATATCCCGTAGCACCATTTGGGAAAGGTTCTCTTACTTCTCCTGTCTGGACTTTTCCCATCTTGTCTGTTGCTCTTACTATGATCTTGTAGTTATCTTTGTTTGTAACATTTATTTCGGTGGCCCAGATAACCCAGCTATAAGGAGATAAGGGATCTTTGATTCTTGCATCCATCCAAGTGGCACCGTCATCAGTGCTTACTTGTACTCTTGATATCCCTCGATCTCCCGCGAAAGCTACGCCTGCGATCGGTATTTGCTCGCCCACTACGATATTCAAAGATCCTAGATTCCTAAAATTTTTCCTTATCGGCGCATTACCTGGAACAACAATATATGAGTGAGTATTATATTGTGCGTTATTTGCCCAACCTTTTTTCTGCCAATAACCTTCATAGATTCCGTCAATCAATTCTATCTCTGTTATCCACTTTGGATTCATCATTCCGTATAACCCAGGGATGATGGCCCTTACAGGGTAACCATGTTTGGCGTTCAGAGTTTCTCCATTCATGCCATAGGCCAGAATAGAGCCTTCTTGATATCCTCTTTCTAAAGGTATTCCAACATCATAGCCATCTGCACATCTGAACACAATATATTTTGCATTGGGCTTTACTCCGGATTCCTCAAGAAGATCCTTTAATTTAATCCCATTCCAAATTGCAGTACCGATAAACTCATTTGCTATCTTGTTGCTTATACATTCAAGAGTTCAAGAGTAGCGATTTGCGGTACTGAAGGGATGGCCTTTAATTGTTCGTAAGTGATTGTTAAGGGGCAACTAACTAGTCCCTTGACGACCAATCTCCAAGAATTCGCATCAACCGTTGGAGGTCCAGGGTTAATATCAACCCGATAGAAAAGATCTGTAGCTGTTATTTCTGATGTAAGTAAGGCAGTAAGCCCCGGATCCTCAAATCCTACAGGCCTAGGTTTTGAAGTTATCTGTGATTCTAGCGGCAATCGCGATTGAGTCCTTTCCCGAGGAAACAGAAGATTATCTAAACCTAGGATTAGAACTGGTATAACAATAACAGACGCAAGCCCCGCCTTAAGGAGAAGCCTTCTGGTCTGGTCTACTCTTGGTATCGAACTAACGGTAGCCTCAGCAGAAGCTAATGTATCTTTAGGTTCGACAGTTGGAGGTCTTGGGTGTATGTTTTTATAAAAATATGCCAATGCAAAGCCAAATGCAATCTGAGGCGGGATAAAGTATATAATTATTGTCTGGGTAGAAAGGGATTGAATCTCAATGTCTGCTATAGCGAGAAGTACAAAATATATTGTTAAATTAGCAACATAAGATATTGCTGACGATATCACAGCGGCTGGTAAGTATGAATTAGTTGAATGGCTCTTACTAAGAAGCTTGTAAATAATTATGCCCAGCAAGCCATATACTATGAGATTAACAGTTAGAGCCCCTAGAAAAGCTGAATACTTTGCAATAGGGCCGAATGTTTCAACAGCCTGCGATTAAATTTCTCCAGGAGTAAGCGAAAATAAGGTTTGAGATGCAAGCTCTGGGATGAAAATCGCACCAAAGAAGGTACGTAAAGCTAGAGATACCGCAATAGCAATGGCGCCGCCTACGAGCCCTACAAGGAAAAGTGAAGCATAAATATGACCTGACTTTCTCACCACACCAATAACGTTGCAGAGGATGATTTAACTTTTTTTCCAAATCATTTCATCGCAAGGAGTTCATCAGTTAATATTCTGGGAACGTGCGTAAGTTAGAAGAGATGGTTTTTCCAAATGCCGGAGATTTGAATACTAAGCCCTTACTTTTTTCCTCCTTGGTCCTCAATGACTACTAAAGTTACAGTCGAACTTATCCCTGCTATTTTTCTAATTTTATTTGTTATAGCGTTGTTTAATGATTGCGTACTATCGGATTTTACCTTTACGAAGATATCGTGAACGCCATATGTTCCTCTTACTTCTTTTACTTCATCTAATTTAGCTGTTTCTTTGATAATCGATTCTTCGGAACCTATAGCACAATTAATCAAAATGTATGCCGTTGACACAGGCTATGATTGTAAATAAAATGATATAAAGACTACTGCTGAGAAATGAATGCTAAGTAGAATATAGGCTACGAATTATGACTTCAGCGATATCCATTATGTTGTAAATTATTCTTGTAGTTTTGATAACTATTAAGTATGCGCTACGCGAAAATTCTTATTGATTATTCCCTACTTACTGATGTATTTGTTGTGCTTGGTGCTGCTGCAACGGTTTCAAGCATCGCAATTCATTATATAGACCATCGTTCAGTTTAAGGAAATTTTAAAAAATAGTTACTGACAGGAGTTTGTTGAAATTGGAGCATGCAACATCATCTTCTCTAAGAACTTCATATTCCTTTCCTTTATTATAGTTTCAAATATGAGATTATCG